>CAJQQK010000203.1 GCA_905480435.1 uncultured Hyphomicrobiaceae bacterium
TCGAGGGCATCAATTCTCTCGTCCAGGCCGCAAAAGCCAAGGCACGCGGCTACCGAAACAGCAAGACCTTGAAGGCCGTCACCTACCTCATAGCTGGCAAACTCGACCTCAGGCTACCCACTTGAAACGTCGGGTAGCCCCCGAAACCCCGTTAATGTCACTCCCTGGGAGTGACGGAAGACAGAAGAGAGAAGACAGTCTGACCGATGGAGGTTTTTTATCTCCAGGGAAGGGTTCTCCAGGGATTGCAGAGGTAGCAAGCAAGGAAGGGCAGAGTGGAGAGTTAGATACCGTTGCGCCGCCCGACAACGTCGTGCCGATCGGTGAGCCAGACTTGGCGCTGCAGAAGTCGCTTGATGCCGTGCTGGGGCCCCTCGGCCAGGAGGCAGCTAATCTGCTCTGTGACGATATGGTGGCATGGTCTGACCTAAAGCCGATGGAGGCTCTGTCGGACCTCGTCTGCAAGGCGGGCATCTACGGCTCTCACAACCTGATGAGAGCGTGGCAGTCTGTACGGGTCCGCCGTGGCGTCAAGAACCGTGCGGCGTATTTTACCTCCACGCTGAACAAAATGCTGGAAGAGCACGGCAAGCGTGATTTACCCCCAATTAAACAACAACCGGAGCAATACACAGCTGAGGAATACCGTCGTGTCGTGCTCGGAAGGGATGGCATGTGATGGATTATACAAAAGCATATACGCTCGTAGTTGAAACCGACGAGCTGGTGAAAATGGCGCACGCCAACCAGCTTCACGCGGTGAAGCTCCCTGCTGATGACGAAATGGCACCGCCTTACGAGGGCACTATCGTTGTCATGGCGGAGGAAGGTGCTCAGCAGATCGCACTGAGTGTTACCGAGGGTGGCGTTGACGCAACCCAAGTGGAGTGGATCGATGGTGATGGCTTCGAAGGTGGTGTCGAGGGCCTGCTGATCGCAGGGCGCGACCGCATCATGTCCCTGAAGCGCGATCTGCACTTCGGAGAAATCCGCAGCCTTTACGATGCTGAGATCGATCCAGCGATGCAGGAGCGCATTCCGGCAGGTCCAGACTGGGCGGCCCGCAACGTCATCTTCCGGCGTCGAGAGTTGGTCGTTGTTGCCGGTGCTTACGGCTGCGGCAAGTCCACGATCAACCACTACTTCGGAATGCACTGGTGCCTGGGTGAGGGTGCCAAGTACGAGGAAGGTCACGAAAAAGAAGGCCAGATGCGCGAAAAGCCGGTCTGGCTGTGCACATGGGAAGATGATCCCTTTGAGCAAAAGGATCAGATCCTCCGGTTCGTGACCCAAGGCCACGGGCTTGATGCCAAGGCGCATCACGTCGAAGCTGCGAAGCGTATGCAGCGGGCGATCCTGCACACCCGGCCTGAGGTTGATATCAGCCGCGACTTCGGATGGTTCACCAAGCGTGCCCGCCACATGAACAAAAAATACGGCACCAACTTCTTCGTTTGCGATCCGTGGTCAGAGTTCGAGCATCTGATGGAGCGTGGCGACAACGAAACCCAGTACGTCAAGAAGATCATGCACGAGCTGACCATGCTCAGCACCGAACTGAACGCGATCATCATCGTGACGACCCACATCACCAAGTCCAAATACAGCGATGACATGGGGATCAAGCCGTTCCGTGTGGCTGACGCCATGGGATCTGTCCAATTTGGATCTAGCGCCTCTCGGGGCATCTGTGTGGCGCGTGTCTCGACCCTTTCCGGTAACCGCGATCACACGGTTCTGTATTTCGACAAGGTCAAGATCTCCAACGGACCCAACACGATGGGCAAGGATCGTGAGGTGGTGGCCCTCAGCCTTCATGAGGACAGCCATACGTTCATTCAGGATCTCGATGCAACCATGGACGCCGCAGGAGCATGGGGATGCGCTGGTGGTGGCAAGATGGATGGTAGCCGCAAGGGGCGGGAAAGCAACGACAACAGCAACGACGGCGGCAGCGTCATCAACATGGCGCGCTTCACAGGGGAGGACGCATGATGGACTTCAAGACAGCAGCAATCCCCCTCATCGACCTCGGCTTCAAGGTGTTTCCGCTACGACCGGGCACCAAGGAGGCGTTCACGCCCAACGGTGTCTACGACGCCACCGACGAGCATGAGCAGATCGAGATCTGGAACCGGGAGTGTCCGACAGCCAATGTGGCGCTCGGCTGCGGGCCTGACAGCGGTGTTATGGTCCTGGACGTAGATAAACAGCACGGCGGCGAAGAGACGCTCAGGGCGTTGGTTAAGTTCAATGTTGAGCTACCTAAGGCACCGATGCAGCAGACGCCTCAGGGCGGCTTCCACCTGCTGTTAAATCACGATCCTCGGATCGGCAACAGCGTCGGCAGTGCCACCCACGGCCTTGGCCCTGGTCTCGACATCAAGTCCAAGGGCGGATACGTGGTCCTGGCCCCGTCGTATTGGAACGGACTGAAGCGCGGCAAGGTGATCCTGCCCGGTGGTGGTTCGTACAAGTGGGTCCGAGCTCCTCGGGGTAACGCCCTGCCGAAAATGCCGGACTGGATGGCAGCCAAGCTGATCCCGAAGCCTCTGCCGCCCTTCGCCAAGCGCCGGATCGAACTGGGTGACGCAACCATAGCCCAGGTCGTCAGCGCCCTCGGAGTGGTCAGCAACAACGATTACTGGGTCTGGGTGAAGATGGGTATGGCCATCGAGGACGCCTTTGGTGACCAGGGCTATGACATCTGGCGAAACTGGTCGGGTGCAGGGTACTCGGAATTCTCCGAGTCGGTATGCCTCAAGAAATGGCAATCGTTCAAGGGTAGCGGCGGTAAGCGTGTCAGTATCGCAAGTGTATTCTACGAAGCCCGCTCCGCCGGCGCAGATTTGACCAAGATCTTCAAAGATAATCGGGAAAGAGCGTCGACCTAATCTTAAGACGGGTCGTTAGACCGTATGTCCTTTTGGAACCAGTGGATACCGGCGACCGAATTCCGCAGAGCACTCACCAATGCCGGGCTCGCATCAGGTCTCGACATGCAGGAGATCGAGACGACGCTCAATTCCGCGCATCGCGGTATTTTTGAAAGCTAATGGCTATGCACAATGACAATCCACAAACCCAGGCAATCGAAATTAGCGAAGCGCCATTGCATGGAGTGGGTGGACAACGCTATCGCGTAACTCTTCGAAATACCGGCGAGGTATTGATCGAACGCGCCCGAGACCCAGAGTGGGAGGCCGCCCGCCTTCTCAGATCTCGGGGCTACACTGGCATGCTCGAAGTCTATTGGTCGGGGCGAGCTCACCCCAGTTTCCGCCTCCCAATTGCGAAGGCAGCGGAACTGAGCACAAGCGAGGGTAATCGTACAGGACTTCGCATAGGCCAGTGGCGACCGTTTTCGGTCTTCTCCAATTACGATCAAGCTGCCGATGCAGCATAGAGCTCAGATATGCGCTTTGTTGCGTAGGCGTTTCACCGCCAGCAGCCAAACACACCTTCGCTGGTGCATGCCTACCAGACAACACAAAATCGGGCTCCATGCTGACCCCGCAACGAATTTTCGACATGGGCCATCGAAATACCGCAGACAGCTCTCCATTCAGCGTTTGAAACTATTCACCTGAAGGACACAAGCGGCGACGAGTGTGACTACGTAGGGCTGGTATGGCCCGGTGACCTCGTCGCTGTGCAAAATGGCCATAGCCGGCGCGGAGGCCGGCATGGCCCAATATTCATGTCCGCTGCCGAGGGTACTTCAGACGGTTTCACGAGTGCTTCGATGGCTGGTTATGACCCGACTCGGACATCTAACCTTGGTGGTTGCAGAAAATTAATGTAGCGAAATAAAAAGTAGAGGTGAGTTTCGATCCACGGAACTCGGAGCGCTGAGGCTGGAATGTTCAATTGGTTCAAGAATAAGCCGATAGATCCTCCAGATGTGCAAAAGGCACGGAAACTGGAAGCCGAGGTTCGAGAGGGCTTCGGCGGTGAAGACGCACTGGCAGCTTATGCAAGTCTCACACGGCTCGCGCAGACGCAGCTTCAGTTTCCCGACATTCGCAGATTGCTCGCGAATGCAGCCGTCAATCTGGTACGGCGTTGCATTCATGAGCAGTTGGAGGAAGATCGTGCGGTGCTGGCGATGATCACGCAGCTCGCAGCGGATCATTCCGATGAGGGCATTATCCGCGAATGCCTAGTGCACCTGATATGGGAATATGCAGCGCGTGTGGCGAACGACGACACAGATCAGCTTCGCAAACTCTATCAGCAGCAACGGGAGCTTTATGACGAATACGCGGATGCGAGGAAGCATCCCTCTCCGCTTGTGAAACTCGCAATGAGGTTGATGACCGGGCACCTCATCAACGGCAACATTTCCGAAGCGCGCGACCTGCATACGGAGATTGTCTCGCTTGCAAATAGACACCTCGATGATAGCGAGGTACTGCGGGACCGCGCCGGATCGAGTCTCAATCTCATCGCGCGTCTGGTGACAGTCGACGACATGGGACCGCGCGAATACGAACTTGGGCGAACCTATCTGGAGGAATTGGATGACTTCGCGACCAATTTCCCACACTCAGCAAGTCTACAGGAGATGGTTGATCAGGCGCGGGGTTATTTCGTGGAGTAAAAAGCGCCAACCGATCCAAATTCCTCGGCATGAGATGATCGCGCCGACATTTGCCGGACTGATGCGCGGCCCGGAAAGACAAGCTTTCCAGATCGCGCGGTCACAGCCAAAGACAGTCTCTCAGCCGGCGATATCCAAGTTTACGCCATGGCGGGCCAGCTCGATGTCTCTGGCGCTCAGGCCAAGGCTAACCAGGTGGTCGTCTGATACATTGACCAAATGGCCTGCAACTCTGCGCCGCGCTTCAGCTTCGCGCGCCAAGATCATCCGGTTAAACAAATTGCTCCAGAAACCGACCTTTGGCTGCGTAGCAGTCGTATCAAAGTGACCGTCGAAAGTCTGGTTCATCACTTCACTAGTCATAATCAATCTCACTTCCAGTAATGCTCTGCTCATTGGCGTGAGGGGCGATGCTCCTCGCTCCAGATCATTTATATGATGGAAAATGATGCGTTGCGATAGATTAATTTGTGCATTGCAGCATTGCATTCTAAGCATGAGGTGACAGCACGCCTTGGCGCAGTCGAAAGCACTCTCAATCGCAAAGACGAGATGGATGACTCAAGCGAATGTGACCGTGCGCCACACGTCCAAGCGTATATTCGAACGGTTGCGTGAGGAGCGTGGTTTTACCGGCGGCATCGCGATCCGTGAAGTACTATTCGCGTCGCCGAGCTATCGGCAACCACAGAGGAGTTCATCAGCGGAGTACCTAATGGTAAAACCCTCGAGACTATGAAGCGTTGGCTCAAAACGTCGAATCTTACAACTTCTGAAATTGTGTAGGTTTCTCTGACGCGCCGATGTGCGCGCGGTGATGCTATTGGGCTTGCTCGCGTCGGAGAAGCGCCAAGGCACGAAATCGCGGAATGTGGAATTTATACGTGGCCGCGAGCGCTATGGGGATTGGTGTTGTGCGCGGGTGGTTGGGCACGCCGTTGGCGGCGGGTGCCCCCATCGTCATACGTTGGCATGAGCGGATTTTCGCCGGTGAGGCTCGGTTGCCGATGGCTTTTCGGTGATGGCGACACTGCCTCCAGGACGTTCGCAGGGCATTCAGACAAAGCGGTTTCGTTGCCAGTCTGAGACCGCCTGATAAAGCCCTTGTAGATGTCTGTGTTGGCCGCGCGCTCGATCATGGCGGACCTCGTGGTGGTGCGTGAGCCGGCGGCGAAGGTCGGTGTTTCGGTAGGCTACCCCGCTCGAAGGTCTCGATGATGATCATGCGCCCGCCACAGCCTGGACAGGGCGCGCGTGCAACCTCGCCATTATCTTTGTCTTGCGTGTTTTCAGGCTCGCTATCGTTGCCTGACACAGCTGCCGGTGCGCCGAGTAGTACCCGAGCTCGCGCCACATTGGCCGCTCGGTTGCCGTTGGCCAGCAGTCCATAGTGGCGAATGCGATGGAAGCGTTTGGGCAGGACGTGATTGAGGAAGCGGCGGATAAAGGCGTCGACGGTCAGTGTCATGGTTTTGTAACGGTCTGGTCCTTCGACGCGATAATTCTTCCATTTGAAAGTGACGCCAGTTTCATCTGCTTTGATCAGGCGCCGATTGGAGATGGCAATGCGATGGGTGTAGCGTGCGAGGTAAGCGAGTACAGCCTCAGGCCCACCAAACGGTTGCTTGGCGTAGACCACCCATTCAGACTTGCGCAATGGCTTGAGGAAGCGGGCAAACTGCGCCTTGTCAGCAAGCCCGGTGTGAGCGCCGAAGAATTTTAGCCGACCGTCGGCATGGGCTGCATACAGCATCTGCAGAAACAGTCGCCGAAACAGGCGGGATAGAACGCGCACTGGCAGAAAGAAGTTTGGCCGACACGACACCCACTTTGACCCGTCCGGCGATATCCCTCCACCGGGCACGATCATGTGCACATGCGGGTGATGCGTCATCGCCGAGCCCCAGGTGTGCAACACCGACGTAATGCCGATCTTTGCGCCGAGATGCTTCTTGTCAGCGGCAATGGTAAACATGGTCTCGGCGCTCGCCTTGAACAACAGGTCGTAGATCACCCGTTTGTTCTGGAAGGCAATATCGGCGATGGGGCCCGGCAGCGTGAATACGACATGAAAATAACCGACGGGCAGCAACTCGGCTTCACGATCGGCCAGCCAAGCGCGTGCCGCTGCGCCTTGGCATTTGGGGCAATGTCGATTGCGGCAGCTGTTGTAGGCAATCACCGTGTGAGCACACGCGTCGCTCTCACAGCGTGCAACATGGCCACCGAGCGCAGCTGTCCGGCAATGCTCGATCGCGCTCATCACCTTTAACTGGTCAAGGCTCACATGCCCGGCGTTGGCACGACGCCACGCCGGGCCGAAGTCACGAAAGATGTCCGCGACTTCCAGGGCAGGCCTCCTGGCAAGTCTGGGCACTAACGTCTACGGCTTACGTGTCCTGCTCTTCCTGGGCTTGTCGCCCAGCTGATCGAGCGGGCTCTCGATGCCGGCAATCATGCCGGTGGCAACACGAGTGTAACGTGCGGTCGTCTCAAGTTTGTCGTGCCCGAGCAGTGCTTGGATTTTGCGAATATCGACGCCTGCTTCCAGAAGATGTGTCGCAAAACTGTGCCGTAGCGAATGCAGCGTGACCGGCTTGCGGATGCCGGCAGCTTCCACGGTCTCCTGGAAGAGACGGCCAAACTGCCGTGTTGTGAGCGGCTTGGGCTTACCCCGGCCAGGGAAGATAAAGCGCTGTTGCAACGACACGTCAGCGTCAAACCGGCAGGTGCGCTCCTGCCACCATTGCCGCAAAAGTTGGTGTACATCCGTCGGCAGCATGACGTGACGATCCTTGCGGCCCTTCGCCTGCACCACGCGAATGATCTTCTGCGCCCGATCGATGTCGCCGGCCTTGAGGCGCATGACTTCACCGGCGCGCAATCCGCAACCATAGGATAACGACAGCATCGCCTTGATCCTGACCGACCGCGCCATCGCCAGCAGGCACTTGATCTCCTCAGCGCTCATGATCACGGGGATCCTCCGAGGTTCCTTGAGGTGATAAACCTCGGCTGCGAGATCGTGCCGGCGAAGCGTGACGCGGAACAGGTACTTGACGCCGGTCATGATCCGGTTGCGATTGCCGATGCTGCAGTGACTCTCGATCAGGTGAAGTTGAAACTGGCGGACATCGTCAGGTGTAGCCGTATCGGGTGAACGTCCAAGCCAGCCGGCAAACCGCTTGCAGCTGTAAATATGGCTGCGCTGTGAATGCCGTCCCAGCGTGCGTGCCTGCATATCGTCGAGCATGCGCTGACGCAGCGGCGTCATCTTGTTTGTCGTGGTCATAGGAGGTTCTCCTGAACAGGGTTGAAAGAGAACCCAGTGTCCAGGCTGGAACTTCCTAATTTATGAGTGGAGCATCAGTCCGCCAGGACGCTCGCCGGAACCCGCGCCTCACCACAAATATCGCGTAGCGATTTAGTGCATTGGCCCTAAGCCGCCGAAGCTTGTTTGACCGCTTCTGAGGGTTCTGCGGTCGTGGATCTGGGTCTTAGGGTAACTTCTCTTACCGGTGGGCTTAAACCCCCTACCCCGCCGCCACCGGTAACTTTCCTTTTGGTTGCAGTTTGATGTCGCGCACTAAAAGACAGTAATGCGGACGATCCAAAGCGATCTCTGCCTGAGCATCGCCAGGCGCAAGGGGACCGGCAGTGATTTTGACGCCTTCCCACATAATTCCATCGCTCCGATGATCGGCAGCAATGAAATCGCATTCTCGAGATAGCGCTGCAAAGTCATCTGTCGCCAGGCACAGGCCAAATAGAGCTCCGCCTTGCGCGCCGTATTCGCGAGCGACTGACGCATGCAGCATCGGGATGCGCCACGATAAGATTTCGGCAATGCTCATCATTGAACCTTCCGCAGAAGTGCCTTTCAAGCGAAGAAGTCTTTAGTGCGCGCATACATAGCGAACCTTTCCCTTTGCAAACCCCCTTCTTCACTGCCTGTGAGAGCAGGTTCGGTCTGTCGGTGCCACGAGCACGGCACCACGCCGATCAGTCAAACCGCCATGGCCAGACGCATCAAGGCCGACCGCAAAGTTCGCCAGCGCAAGAGCGATGGGCGCATGGTCTACATGGGGATCAAATTGCAGGTCTGAGACTGGCCACATGATCAGCCCAGCGCTCCAGAGCTTCACGGGTCTCGGCCTCATAGTCATGCCGATTGTAATGCAGGCCGCCGACTGATCCATCGACATGGTTGAGGACACGGTCACGTACCTCTTGGACAATGCCTAGCCGCGCCATCCCGGTCTCAACGGTGCGTCTGAAGTCATGTGGACTGAACCGATCAACCCCCAGCAAGCCACCATCAAACAGCCGCTCCAATGCCCGCCCTGGCGCACGCCCATCGAGATGCGCCCGTGGATTGTCGCGCGCCCGAAACACCGGACCTGACCGGCGTCGACCAATCTGCGCCTGCAGCAGCTCTACGACGCTCGGCACCAAAGGTACGGTATGCGGGCGCTTGTTCTTGGTGCGTGTCGCCGGCAGCCGCCAAATCGGCATCTCACCATCTAGGCGCAACTCACCGATCGGCATCTCACGCACCTCGGAGCTTCGCTGCCCAGTGAGCAGCAGTGTGCGCCAGATTGCCCGCACCGTTATCGATGTGCCGTGACTGTCGGCATCTATGACCGTCAGGAACGCCGCAATCTCGTGGTCATCGAGAACGCGGTCTTTGACTTGCGGCTTGCCGTATGCACCCGCACTGCCCCGCGTGCTGCGCCCAACCCGATCGCAAGGGTTATGCTCAATCCCAAAGTCCTCAGCGAGCTGTGGCCGGACTTCCAACGAATAGTTGTAGATCCCGCGTAGGTACGTAAGCAGATGGCGCGCCATGGCCAGTCGTCCCGCATCAGCGAGTGGTTCCAGACAAGCCTCGACATCCTGCCTCCTGATGGAGCTGGGAGCCAAGTGACCAAGGACTGGCAGAGCATCACGCCGGATAGCACGCTCAATCTCAGCCAGCGACTTTAAGGCATCGCCGCGCCGAGCCTCGAAATACCGTTCGGCCAAATCATTGAACGTGAGCTGATCTCGCTGTCGCCTGTGCTTGGCCTGCTGTTGCTCACCAACTATGTCCACGCCCCGATCTATTTCCTCGCGCATTTCCAAAGCGATGCGCTGTGCCATGCGAAGCGTCACCGCAGGATATCTGCCGAGTGACTTCTTGCGAGACAGCCGCTTGCCATCGCGGCGCATCCAGTACATGACGAGCCAAGACTTGCTGCTCTTGCCATCTTTTTTGGGCCGATGAACCGCGAGCGCCAGGCCGGGGCACCCTTCGATCAAATATTCGGTTCTGAGCCCGCTGCCCTGATATGTGGCCGACCGCATCTTGCTATCGTGGGCCGTGATTGTCGGCATGATTCACCCCAAATATATATGGTGCCAAATATGGTGCCAAACGGGTGAATAACAAAGAATGCATTGACACACAAAGAATGAATTGAAAAACTACAAAACACCATATACTACAGCGCTTTATTGAGTATGCCGCTGCTGACCCAGTATTGACGGGGACTTTTCTGAACCAACCGAAACTGATTTGTAATCAGTAGGTCGCGGGTTCGAATCCTGCAGCCGGCACCATATATTTCAATGGGTTAGAAGA
>CAJQQK010000204.1 GCA_905480435.1 uncultured Hyphomicrobiaceae bacterium
CAAACAAACATTGAGTCGGACCATGACCGCCCTGACGGGCTGTGGATAAGCGGCTTCGCCTTGCGTTCGCCCTGTGGGCTCACTTCAGCCGAAGCCGCCGAAATCGAGCACTGTTACACCACGCCCTGGGACGCGATCCAACAGACACTCCGCATCGATAAGGATGCGAGATCACAAAATTCAAAATCTCAGATTGGAAGGCCCGGTTGCTAACGCTCCGGGCTTTTCCTTTATGCGGCGCCTAAGCGCTTCGCCTCCGCGGTACTGTTGACCGCCCGGCTTTCAAGCCACTCATCTACCGATGACCGCCTGTAAATAACGTGTCTACCGGCACGGATATAACTTGGTCCGACGCCCTTCATTCTCCATTCGGCAAGCGTGCTTGGGCTTATGCCTAGATACTCGCCTGTTGTTTTCGGGTCCCAATTCTCGTAGCGTGCGCGGCTCACATCACCCTCCTGCCCTTTGCGGCCCGATGCGTTACCATCCGGCACGGTCCCATTAGGTTCGAGGTGTTTGGCAGAGTTCGCAACGGGTAAAGAGTTGACAGAAAACTCTCAATATTTACCCGCAGGCCTCTTCTTTTCGCCTTGCATATTCCGCAAAGGCGTTTGCAGATGTCGGCCTGCCTTGGGTGGGTAGCAGCTTCCAAACCGCTCTAAGAAAGTCGGCAAAATCACCTTCCATTTTTCGAGAGACAGCGCCCATATAGGCGGTGCCGCTATATCCGCTTGTCTGCTTCATTGCATCCTCTAAGCGCTCAATTAAACGCTTGGCATCGTCCGACTTCTTTCGCTCTCGCGGTTTAACATCTAAAAGTTGTTGAGTTGCTTTGGTAGAAATCTGAGCAAGCAGTTTGGCCATTTCTTCGGCCCAGGTAGCAGCGTGCGAGGCTCGGCTTCGGCAATTTTCAGCTCGAAAGTCTCGAAAATCTTGTGATAACTCAGCTGCCGCACCCGGCTCCAATAGACGCAATGCATCGGCCGCGCGATCACAGTGCGTCGTCACATTCTTCAATTCGTCACGGCGCAACTTCGTATTGGAGAGGCGCGACGTGTGCTCGCTTTCTCCATGAAACTGAAAAAGTGCCTGGCAAATCAATTCGGCAGTCGCGTACGACAGTGGCGTGCCAGCTGCGCGCTCGAGCGTTGCCAGATTGATCTCTCGAAACCTTCGCCAAAACGGAAGGTAACCATCTCGATGGGACTGAGCGCTCATATCTGGTCTCGAGTGATGCTCTTTTTCTCCAGCGCGCCCGCAATAGCCATAGAGGCGTCATCTGCCAGCTGCCTCAATGGGTCGTGAGCCAAATGCGCATATCTCTGTGTCGTCTGCACTTGAGAGTGACCGAGCAGGCGCCCGATCATCGGCAACGAACCGCCGGAACTGGCAGCCACGGCCGCAAAACTGTGGCGGAGATCGTGCAGCCTGACCCCTTCAAGGCCGGCAAGCCGGCTAACCGTTCCCCACGACTTGCGCAGATCGTACATCGGCTTTCTCGGATCCAGCGGACTTGGGAAGACCCAAGGACTGCGAGCCATTCGCGAAGTCCCGAGCAAAAGCTCAATCGCCGGCAACCCTAACACCACGGGCTTCTGTCCCGTTTTAGAATCTGACAGAAAAAGCATGCCGCGGTCGAGGTCGACTTCGGCCCAACGCAGTTTGAGAACTTCATTCATTCGCATACCGGTAAGCAGCAGAAAGGCTATCGCCGCCAGCGTTTGGGGGGCGTGATGCTCCGCCGCTTCAGGAGATGATAGGGCGGCGCCGATTGCTCCCAACTCTTCGATCGACAAAAAACGTTCCCGCTTCTGCTCGCGAAAGCGCTCCAGGCCAGATGCGGGATTTTCCCCTTTCGGGCGGAATCCTTGTCGCTCAGCAAAGCTCATCAACTTCGAGACGATGGCCAAGCTGCGATTGGCAGCGTACGGCCTTGACCGTGCATCGTGGTGCATGGTCGCCAAATCTTTCTCTGTCAGTTTGTCGACGCTTATTTTTCCGATCGCCGGCAGAATTAGCGTGTGAAGGGCCGATCGATATCCGCCCGCGGTCGTCGGCTTGAGTTTACTATCCACATGAAGCGCGAGCCATTGCTCTGCAAGTTCTGTGATCGTCGGCATTCCGCGTTCGTGAGCTCGGCGCTCAGCCGGCGACACACCATCGCGAATATCCATGATTATCCGAGACGCCCGGTCCCTCGCATTACTCACAGTCAGGCCGCCTGCGCCGTGCTCACCGATTGACTGAAAGTGACGCTGCCCCTTGGCGAACTTCCTGACGAAGTAATGGGGGGCCTTCGACTGCAGTCGCACGCCGAAACCTGGCTCGTCGGTATCCATGACGGTCTCACCAGGTTTGAGCGCCTCGACGACCTTGATCGTGATTTTCGACTTGCGATGAGCGGCCATCTGGACCTCTAAGATAGTGCCAATTTAGTGCCAATCCTTATCGGAATTGATCGGATCCAACCAGACGTACCCGTTCGTTGTGCCCAGCATTTATGGGCTTTTCGCACATATCCGGACGCTATCAGTCCTTGGACCTTGAAATTTGTAATCAGTAGGTCGGGGGTTCGAATCCTCCAGCCGGCACCATATATTCTACGGGCGTTTTTCCAGAATATTACCCTAATTCGAAGACGACATTAGTTAGAAACATGGTGCCATTATGGTGCCAGAGAACGATTTTTTACTACTGCTGATGGTCGCCCCATGAATAGCCGTTGACACGTTTGTCCGAATGTATCATTTAAATCGGCAGAACCGACTGGCGACCTCTACTGCCGTTGACCCACGACGGGTGTCATGAAAGACGGAAAATGCCGTCAATAAGTCCATACTGTGCTAGGAGCTAAGCCGGGTTCTGACTGATCGCGCGGATAAAGCGCGATTGGTGGGTTAATGGCAGGCATTCGCCTGTGCGCACGAGACCCAACGGAAACTTTGCTGACGATGCGCAATTGCGTGTCGGGCTAACCGTTGGATATCGTGATATGCCGAAAAGAAAGCCCACTACCAAACCTATCAACTCCAGGCTCCTCACCATTGATGAATCCGCCAAACAATCGTTGGTGGGGGCCCTGCCCTCTGATCTGCTGCAGGCCCACAAGCGCCGCCGCGTGCTATCCTCCGACGCAGTGCTGGAGATTGTCCCTTTCGGGCGCACTCAGTTGCACAAATTATCGTCGGAAGGCCTATTCCCGCATCCGATCCGATTGTCCACTGGTCGCGTAGCCTGGATCGAGCGCGAAATTTTCGACTGGCTCGAAGAGCGTGAAGCTGAGCGCGATGAGATGCTTGCCGAGCGCGCCAAGGCTGTCGAAGCTGCCCAGTGATGGACCGCTCAGTCCAGCCGACCGCCTGCGCGGAGGCAGCGGTGCCGGAGCTCCATCCTGGCACTGACAATCAATCGGGTATAGCGCCGTTTGAGCAATTCATGCCCGCTGATCACCAAGTGTTCGAATTTGCCAGCATCTGCGCCATCCCGGACCTCCAGGCCTGCCGACAGCATCTCGACTACTACGTGCTGCACCGATATCAAGGTCGATATCCGCCGACGATGATCGACCATGCTCTGCTGGCGGCCAGGCAAACGGTCATCCGCGCCAATCCGTTCGGTTGGATCGACACCGCTGTGTCTAATCGAATCGGGCAATACACGCGCCAAGAAGTGCAGCTCGAGCTCGATGTCCGCACGATGGCTTTGCGCGCCAGGGCCGAGGCCCGCGGCGAAGTCATGCTTACGCCACCATCCACTCTGCAGGCTGAGATTGCCAAGTGGCTCGCTGATCCAGGCAAATGGTCCGGCATCAAGCCAGGCCTCAACTATGACCACTTGGCCGAGATCGCCGAGGAATTCATTGATCTGCCGCCGCACGCGACACCAATCACGCCACGCCATGTGCGCCAAGCCAAGATCGAGCTGGTGCGGTACGGGGTGGTGACATGAAGCACTCACATCCATCCAACCATAACGGCGGACCGGAGCTGACCGATGACTATATCGATGTTCGACATGCTCTGATGGTCGCCATCCGGGACTGTGCCGAGGCGCGCGGAGATCCCGCGTTCATCGGCTTGGTCATCTGCACGTATATGGATCGCAGCGGCGGGATCGCTCATCCCTCCGTCCGGCGGATCGCCGAGATCACCGGCATCAGCGTCAACCGCATCGCATCACTCGCGGAGCAACTCCAAAGCTATGGCCTCTTGATCGTCCATCGGAGCAAAGGCCGTGGCGGCATCAAGTACGAATGCGCGATCAATTATGAGCAGGCCATCGCCATATATTGCCGCGGCAAACGTAACGCCGCCGAGGTCGCCAGGGAGAAAAAGCCAATGTCACCGCTAGAGAGTGACATTAAACCAGCAATGTCACCGTCAGAGAGTGACAATAAACACGTAATGTCACCGCCTGAGAGTGACAATAAAATTAATGTCACTGGTTCCGGAGATTTAATGTCACCGGAAGGGCGGTTAATGTCACCCGAAACGGCTCCTCGACGAATTGAGTGGGTGGATCAGGTGTTTTTGGGTGGTCGGTTTTCTGCTTAATCCTGTTGGCAGAGCATTCCCCGTCGATGTGACGGGCGACGGTCAAGGACGCGCTCTATAGCGCGCCCGCGAGGGCTTGTCCTTGAGGGCTGTCTGGCACGGCGGCATACTGGGTGCCAGGATCAACCCAACTCCAGGTAGCTGCATGCGTGACAATGATCTCTTTCAACTCGCCCTCGGCGTCACGTCGCCATGGTTCGTCGCATCATCAAACTTCGACACCGACAATCGCC
>CAJQQK010000205.1 GCA_905480435.1 uncultured Hyphomicrobiaceae bacterium
TCGAGGGCATCAATTCTCTCGTCCAGGCCGCAAAAGCCAAGGCACGCGGCTACCGAAACAGCAAGACCTTGAAGGCCGTCACCTACCTCATAGCTGGCAAACTCGACCTCAGGCTACCCACTTGAAACGTCGGGTAGCCCATAGTTATCGTACGATGCACTTGAGCTGTTCAATGCATAGAGACTGGCCGCCAGCGCCACACCGACTGGTGGCAGATAATAAACGCTGCGGCCCCGCCGGAACCGGTTACGATGCTGCCGGTTGCGGATTGTATGGCGACGACCACGTGCCAATCGGCGGTTGACGGTGCGATTGCGGGCTCGATTACGCGCCCGGTCTCGGCGAAAATCTCGACTGACCGGTGCCCGGCGCACATCACGGCGACCATCAAACCCATTGCGGTCGCGGCGCGCTTCACGCATCTCCAACCGACGATTGCCTTCTAAGCCGCGTCGGCGATCAAGATCTCGCCGCACAACGGGACGTCCTTCGATCGCACGCCGCCTGTCATCCCGACGATCCAAACGCCGGCCAGCACTACGGCGAGCCTGTTGAGCACGGCGCGCCTCAGCAGCCCGCTGTTCCGCAGCACGCTGCTTTCTGCGTCTATTCTTGCCGAAAAACTTGCGAATCTTGCGCTCTATTTTTTTCACGGGGCTGCGCCGCTGCGGTGCGGGACGAGCTGCCGGTCGATTTTGAGGCACGCGAGCGGCTCTACGGCGCTGTGGTGCTGCCGCTGGGCGTGCTGCTCGGGCAGGACGTGTCACTTGGGCAGGACGGGCCGCCCGCGCGGGTCGTGCCGCCGCCGCTGGTCGTGCAGGACGCGCAGCCCGAGCCGGCGGTGCAGGTCTCGCGGCCCGCGCAGCTGGCTTGGCAGCTGGTGCCGGTCGCGCCGCACGTCTCTCACGATTAGGTTTGCGTGCGGCCGCCGGCTTCGCAGCCTTCTTCGCGGCGCGGTTCTGCTGGCGCGCAGCGCGGCGTTTTTGGCGCTCTTCTTTCGTTAATTTCTGGCCGGGCTGGCCCGCTTGCGCAATGCGAAACTCCCCGGCTTTAAGGCCCTCTGCGACTGCAATCGGCGGCCCAACAACGGCTAACGCAAGCCCCAACACAAGTGCTGGCAATACAAACCGGCTCATCGCTTTTGCAATCATTGATGGTGCCTCCTGCAGCAGTGCCGAATGCGTCAACTGGAAGTTGTCATCCACGCTCGGCTTCAAGTCGTCCCAATAACCGGGCCGACGGTCAGGCGTTCCAAAGGGCTGCCGAAAGCCCGCCTGATCGACCAGTCCACATGTGAGTCGTTACAGCCTAAATGCGGCCAAATGCGACCGAACCAGGATGCAGACCGCACCTGAACCAGATGTGAACGGGCGTGAGCGACTGAAATCGCGCGTAAAACAGCGTGCCTCAGTCCGGTTGCGGCAGAACGTTGATCTTGACCAGAAAGCGGCTCAACAGTGCCGCAACAAGCCCCGCCGCCAGCCCAAACAAAGAGAGCAGACTGCCTGTCGCAAAGGGCGCAACAACATAGGCAAAGAAAAAGCCAACAACACCGGCAGCGCCAGCCAGCGCCCAATGCACTTCACCGCGCGTCAGCAGAACGCCAATAACAACGATTGCCGCGATCGCAGCTGCAATCGGCGCCCAGACAAACGTTCTGACCGCCGCCTGCACCATCACCTGCATCAGGCCGGCAGAATCCGGCAGATTGCTCGGATCAAACGGCGCGTGATCACCAGCCGTAAACGGCGCCGCATTCGCCCATATTGCGAGCGGCGTATAAAGCGCAGCCAGCAGCCCGGCCACGAACGGCCCAACCAGTGTGAAAAACAAAAAAGTCCAAAGGGCGCGTTGAGTATTCATTTTATCAATCCTGCGCTGCAGTCCCTGCCGATCACTGAACCTGAGGGCTGCGCTTGCTCTGCCACCATCGCTTCTGGCTAGGCCCTAACGCGACAGCTCCTTCAATCCCCGCCGAATGAGCGCTGACGTATCAGCCTCCATGCCAAGCTCCTGCATCGCAGCCGCAACGGCTTGCGACGCCTGCGCTGGCACGTATCCAAGATTGGTCAGCGCTGAAATCGCCTCAGCCGCCGCATTGTTATCGCCGGCATCAGTCGCTCCGTCGCTCTTGCCAGCCATCGGCATATCCATTCCGGCAACCGACAGCGCCGGCGCTTTATCCTTCAACTCGGTCACGATACGCTGAGCAATCTTTTTGCCGACGCCGGGTGTTTGCTCCACGGCCGCCCAATTGCCCAGCGCAATCGCGTTGGCAAGTTCCTGCGGCCCCAGCACGCCGAGTATCGCCAACGCCACCTTGGCGCCAACACCTTGAAGCTTCTGCAGCGTCCGAAACCACGTACGCTCGACTTCGCTGGCAAAACCGTAAAGCCGGATCGCATCTTCGCGGACATGCGTATCAATTGTCAGCTTCACGTCGGCACCAAGTGACATATTGCGAAGCGCCCGGCCCGAGGCCTGCACCTCATAGCCAACGCCGCCGACATCAATGATGCAGATCGTTTCGCCGATTGCTTCGACTTTGCCGCGCAGTTGTCCAATCATTGGCTTACGAAGCCTCCTTGATGCGTCGGGCGAGTTTCGCCTCTGGCGACGAGCGGTGGTTGGCATGACAGATGGCGATCGCAAGCGCATCCGCCTCATCAGCGTTATCGAATG
The DNA here is from genome assembly GCA_905480435.1 of uncultured Hyphomicrobiaceae bacterium. Taxonomy (GTDB): domain Bacteria; phylum Pseudomonadota; class Alphaproteobacteria; order Rhizobiales; family Hyphomicrobiaceae; genus CAJQQK01. Next base: position 2,683 of record CAJQQK010000205.1, read on the forward strand.
TCGCCTTAGGCAGCAGCATCTTGACCATCAACTGGATCTGACGCTTGTCCGCATGCCCTGCACCGACGACGGATTTCTTGATCAGGTTCGGCGGATACTCAGCAATCACCAGACCTTTCATCGCCGGCGCCAGCAGCGCCATCCCCCGCGCCTGGCCGAGTTTCAGCGTCGCATGAGGATTACTGTTGACGAATGTCTCTTCAACACCCGCTTCCCGCGGCTTACAACTCGCAATAACGCTGGTCAGCCCCTGAAAGATCTCCCGCAACCGATAAGCCAGCGCATCATCACTATCCGAGGCAACATAACCCGATGCGACATAGCTCAGCCGCACGCCATCGCTCTCGATGACGCCCCAGCCGGTGCGGCGTAGCCCCGGATCAATGCCAATTATTCGGACGAGTTCATTGTTGTTCATGCCACCCAGGTAGCAGATTCGGCAAAGATGCGTCTTGCTGGTTTGCCGGGGCTGATTTGGCCGGGATTACCCGAGCCTCACCTTCACGACCTCAATCCGATCAATCCTGCCGCCAACATCCGCCCGCAGAGACATTTTGCGATTGTACAAAGGATAAAATGCAACCCTCACGGATCAAATTAAACAAACTTAGAACGCCACTTAAAATTGCACAAACATGAGTAAAGATTGGCCAACATTATACAATTGAATGGGTTGAGCATTTAGGTGTTTCCGCCACCCTGAGGCCCGGCAGAACGAATGCTGAATGCTATCAATCAGTAGAGAGATTGTCAGACATCACCTAAAATATCCCAGAAGCGGAGATTTTCCCGATAAAAAAGAGAAATCATGTCCAACGATAGTCGGCACAAACGTCTCAGCAAGAGTGCCGAGATAATCACAGAAGCTCAATTTCAGTCGCGTTTTAACACTCTCACAACCATATAGGCGTAACAATACTGGACGAATCCTATGAGTTGCATGACCGGTATTTGGTAAAATATTTAGTTGGGACAATTACATGAGTAATCTCACCGATCTCGTTTTGAGACCGGACGCTGCAACCGCCGTTTTTATTGGTTCGCTGACAGTCCTGGCAGTTGTTTCCCTGATGGTTCTAAATCCGCCAGAGCAATACCAACCCGACCTTGTATCCCCGCCAATGGCCGTGTCACCCGGCCTCTTGCAAGGCCCGCAACTCCTCCGCGAGGGCCGCTCAATCCAAGCAAAACCAGTGCTTGTTCGGACGAACAGCTAATCTGCGGCCGCCAGCTTCGCCATCACTTCATCGTCGACTTCGAAATTCGAAAATACATTCTGCACATCATCGTCATCTTCAAGCGTCGCAATAAGCTTCATAATGCTCGTCGCACCGCCCTCATCAACCGGTGTCGTAAGTGTCGGCTGCCAGACAGTCTTGACGCTTTCAGCTTCTCCAAGCCGGCTTTCCAATTCACCGGCAACAGTGCCAAGCGTATCGAAGCCAGACAAGATCAGATGGCCGTTTTCGTCAGACTGAACATCATCAGCACCAGCCTCAATCGCAGCTTCCAGCACACCATCCGCCGAGCCAGCCTCGGCTGGATAGGAAATCTCGCCAACCCGGTTGAACATATGCGCAACCGCGCCCGTTGAGCCGAGATTGCCGCCATGTTTCACAAGTGCCGCTCGCACCGCCCCGCCTGTCCGATTGCGATTATCCGACAGCGCCTCGATGATCACTGCAATCCCACCGGGGCCATAGCCTTCATAGCGGATCTCTTCGTAGTTTTCCGCGTCGCTTCCAACGGCCTTCTTAATCGCCCGCTCGATATTGTCCTTCGGCATCGACTGCGATTTCGCGTTCTGAACAGCGAGGCGCAGGCGCGGGTTCATATCGGGATCCGGCGTGCCCATTTTGGCTGCCACCGTGATCTCGCGCCCGAGTTTTGAAAACAGCTTCGCCCGGACCTTATCCTGGCGGCCCTTGCGGTGCATAATGTTCTTAAATTGGGAATGTCCGGCCATATCAGTCACGTCTTGCGGTTATTGAGATGAGATTCGGGTGAAGGCTCGTTTTTAGGCTGCCATCGATCAGAAATCCAGTGCAGCCATCAAGCACTAGCATCCTCAGTCCGGAACGTCGGCCCAGAACGCTGGCATCGTCTCACTTAAAACACCGCCAATACGCAAGGGCGCGACATCCGTTGCAAGCCCCGTCGCATCGTCGATCTCGACAGCAAGTCCCGAGACAGTTGCTTCACCCAGAGACGGCTCAAAGCGCTCACGTGGAATGCGTGTCACGAAACGGTTAACCGGCTCTCCCGACTTCATTCCGAGCACTGAGTTGTAATTACCACACATACCAACATCCGACATATAGGCCGTTCCGCCTGGCAAAACCCGGTGGTCCGCCGTCGGGCTATGCGTGTGCGTGCCAGCCACACAGCTGACGCGCCCATCAAGAAACACCCCCAGTGACTGCTTCTCGCTGGTCGCCTCTGCGTGAAAATCAACGAATACGGCGTCCGCGCCCTCCCCCATTGGGCAAGCAGTCAACTCATTATCAATGGCTCGGAACGGGCAATCGATATCCTGCATAAAGACCCGCCCCAGCGCGTTCATCACCAGTACATCCGCGCCGTTCTTCGCGCGAAAAATGCCAGCACCTTTGCCTGGCGTTTCCTTTGGAAAATTAATCGGCCGGATGAGTTGGTCGTGGCGATTGATGTACACCAACGTGTCACGCTGATCAAAGGCATGGTTGCCCAGCGTCACCGCATCGGCACCGGCATCTATGAGATCATTGAAGATCTGCTCGGTAATGCCAAAACCGCCGGCTGCGTTCTCTCCGTTCACGACCACGAAGTCGAGATTGAAGTCACGCCGCAAACCGGGTAATTGATCGACAACGGCTTTACGGCCAGACCGCCCGACAAGATCGCCGAGAAACAAAAAGCGCATACATAAAAACCTAAGGCTGAAATTTTTCGAAACCGGATGGTGTCAATAGATAGTCAAGCGGTTGATCATAAGCCTCTTGCGGTACCGCGTCGACCTTTTGAAACAAATAACTAAAACCAATTGCAACAATAGATTTACGGCTCCGTAACCGCTCAAGCGTTCGATCGTAAAAACCACCACCGTAACCGAGGCGATGCCCCGTTCTGCCAACCAGCAGCAGCGGCACCAGCAGAATGTCCGGTTCAACGACAGCGCAGTCGGGCCCAGGCTCACGTATGCCCCATTCACGCGACACCAGCGGGCCACCCGGCATCCATGTTCGAAACTCCAGCGGCGCGGCCTTCGCCGTCATGACAGGCAACCCTGTTGTCGCGCCAAGTTCTTTCAGACGATCGGTCAGCGGCGCTGGGTCTAGTTCTGACCCAATAACCAAATACGATGAAACAATCGGCCTCTCGACACGAGACAACGCCAACAGGTCTGCCGCCCATCCGCTCACCTCTAAGGCCGCAGGCCCAGCGTTTGCGGCTTCACGATCGCGCAGCTCCCGGGCTTCAACCCGCAACGCCTGTTTCGTCCTATCCGTTGTCATCTTGCCTGTGTATCAAAAGCCGCGGAGGCCGTTGGAACGTATCGATCCCGCCAGATCCCTACAAAGTAGGTGGGCGCCATTTGTTCGAGACCACGGTCTCGGCAGGGACAGCTCCCAAGCGAAGTTTATTGGCCCAGGGGAACAGTTGTTCCTGACGCGCCCCGCAGCAGACTTTTAGATAAGCGCATTTGCAGCGAAAACCAAGCACCGAGCGCGCTCAGCCGTTGCCAGACGGCATCGAACCCCGTTAGGCAACCTCTTCGGCCGGCTTCGCCCGCGTCCGTTTGCGCGCCGCGGCCTTACTTTCTGACAGATCCTTGGAGCCGCGCTCATCAAACAATTCGTCAGCCACCAGCAACGCGCTCATCAGCATCAAATGCTCATCACTGATGCGGCCATGCTCTTCCACAAGCCCATCAGCTTTGGCGCGAACATGCTCTGCCAGCTCCATTAGACGCGCCTCTTCACCATCATCACAACTCAGACGATAAGTGCGCTTCTGAATTTTGATCGAGATCTGGCCCACGATTCACTCTTCCCCAGCGCACATCACATTCAATATCGAATCTATAAACAATATCAGCAGCTAACGCTTCAGTGCACCCTGCAAGGAGTCGATCACCCAATCAATCCGGTTGACCACATTTTTGTTAAGTTCTTCCAGCTCCGCAATCCGCGCCTGCGCCTGCTCGAGCTCCGCCCGCAACGCCTCATTCTGCTCAAGCGGCATTCCAGTCGCCAGACCATCCGCAGGCATAGCGGTATTCGCTGTCACCTGCTTCTTGGCGCTCTTTGCATTCGAAGCCTTTGCCGATTTGGCCGGAGCCTTCCGAGCGACAACCTTCTTCGCGGCAACGGTCTTTGCAGGGGAACGAGATCCACCTGTTTGCCTAGCCTTGCTTGTAGTTCGAGCTGCCATCTGTGCTGTCGCTCCTGCTGCTCGTTGGAACAGCTGATGCTCATACAATCGTCGTCAAAATCGCAAATGAACGGATAAACGAGGAACTCTATACTGTTTACCTTAATCGGCATGAGCGCGGGAACTTATGGACCTAAATTTCGGCCGGTCAACCATTTTTCCAGGAACAAATCTCTTTCGATTCGTAAAACTTGTTCTGCCGTTGACGGAGTTTTACCCGCAAATTCTGAATATCATTGAACAATCCCGTGTGTGTCCCATTGACATCACTCGCCGGCAATCCCATTGATTGCCCGCAATTCGCGGGCCGGATCGACTGGTGAAGCCCCGCATCCGAAGCCTTGGCCTCCAATATCGTGGTCGAAAGGCAAACTGACGTCGATAAAGGAGACCACAACATATGGCCGTCAAACTCGCGATATCGGGCTTTGGTCGTATTGGCCGCAACATTTTGCGTGCCATTGCGGAATCAAAACGGACAGACGTCCAGGTCGTTGCCATCAATGACCTTGGCTCTGCGCAAGACAACGCACATCTGTTCAAATACGATTCCGTCCATGGCCGTTACAATGGTCCGGTCAGCGTCGAAGGCGACCAGATGGATATCGGCACCGGCACGCCGATCCGTGTCCTCGCCGAACGCGACCCATCAAAACTCCCTTGGGGTGAAATGGGCGTTGATATCGTCATGGAATGCACGGGCTTCTTCACAGCCAAAGACAAAGCATCCGCTCACATTGACGCCGGCGCCAAACGCGTTCTCGTCTCAGCGCCTGCAAGCGGCGCTGATCTGACCGTCGTCTACGGCGTCAATCATGACCAGCTCACGGCCGACCACACGGTTGTCTCGAATGCATCATGCACAACCAACTGCCTCGCACCAGTTGCCAAGGTCTTGAACGATCTGTGCGGCATCCAGTCTGGCTTCATGACAACCATTCACGCCTACACCAGCGACCAGCGTCTGCAAGACCAGGCTCATAGCGATATGCGCCGCGCCCGTTCCGCCGCCATGAGCATGATCCCAACGTCCACTGGTGCTGCAAAAGCTGTCGGCCTCGTCTTGCCGGAACTCAACGGCAAGCTCGATGGCACATCCATCCGCGTGCCAACGCCGAATGTATCCGTGATTGACCTGAAATTCATTCCCGGCCGCGAAACAACTGTCGATGAAGTCAACGCCGCCATGCGATCGGCCTCCGAGCAAGCTCTGAAAGGCGTCCTCTCGGTTGTCGACGAGCCCCTCGTTTCAATCGACTTTAACCATTCGCCATACTCATCGAACTTCGATCTCACACAAACCCAGATCGTCGATGGCAAGCTGGTTCGCGTCATGTCCTGGTACGACAACGAATGGGGCTTCTCGAACCGCATGAGCGACACGGCAGTTGCGATGGCCAAACTGCTTTAAGACGGGTTCACGCGGCGAAAACTCAGAGCCAAAACAACTCTATCAAAAAAGGCCGGTGCTCATCGCACCGGCCTTTTTTGTGACTGCCATTCCAGCAATTCGAGCCGTTGCCCCGGCAACAACTGGCTGGCCAGCGATTAACCGGCCCGGCGGCCCATCCACACGCGCACCTGCAGGAATGCCGAAATAATCCCACCCAGCGACGACACCATCGTCAACACTGGCTGCCATTGATGCAGAAATTGAAGCAGCTCCGATGGCGGCGGGCCAATACTGCGTGGCGCTACTCCGCGCGTCGTCGGTGCAGCGCCGTTCTCTTGCGCAACGATCCAATAGACGTAATACGCCAAAGCAAAGAAGATGACCGCAAGTATCAGATAAATCACGTTTTTCATTAGATTGAGCCCCCCATCAAGAATGATCTTAATGCATTCCCCAGAATACTAATGCGCACCTAGGCAGAATTAAAGCGGCCGCATCGTCCCAGTCATCATCTTCTGACAGATCGTCCGATCGCGTTAGCGATACCAGAAACTATACACAGTCCAACACGCTTGGACTCTAGTCCAAACAGCCCAACTGCGGTATGTGACGGCAGTTTTCATGTTCCGCTGATCGTGTCCACAACAGGGTCACCGCGTGAATATTTGTCCGACATCCAACGTATTGCACCAGCTGCCAGAGGAACCTTCACCCCATGTCCGATAAGCTCGAAGATATCGCAAAAGCAATGGTCCAGCCCGGCCAGGGCATTCTGGCAGCCGACGAGAGCACCGGAACCATCAAGAAGCGCTTCGACTCAATCAACGTTGAATCAACAGAAGATAGTCGCCGTGACTACCGCGAGATGCTGTTCCGGGCTGAAGACGCCATGAAGAACCACATCTCCGGCGTCATTCTGTTCGATGAAACGCTCCGCCAAAAAGCCAAAGACGGCACCCCACTGGTCGATCTGATCAAAGCTGCGGGCGCTGTCCCAGGCATCAAGGTCGACGCCGGTGCCCAGGATATGGTCGGCGGCAAAGGCATCGAAAAGGTCACAGAAGGCCTCGACGGTCTGCGCGGTCGCCTCAAGGAATATCACCAGCTCGGCGCACGCTTTGCCAAGTGGCGCTCCGTCATCACGATCGCTGACGGCATGCCAAGCCACAACTGCGTTCATGCCAACGCCCACGGCCTCGCGCGCTATGCAGCGCTCTGCCAGGAAAACGGCATCGTCCCCATCGTCGAACCGGAAGTCTTGATGGATGGCGACAACAGTAGCCACACCATTGAGCAGTGCTATGGCGTCACCGAATGGGCGCTGAACGAAGTCTTCCGCGAACTGTACTTCGCTGGCGTCAATCTTGAGGGCATAATCCTGAAACCAAACATGGTCATCGCCGGTCAAAAGTGCCCGACCCAGGCAAGCGCCGCTCAGGTTGCCGAGCAAACTCTCAAATGTCTCAAGGCAACTGTACCAACAACAGTTCCAGGCATCGCCTTCTTGTCCGGCGGCCAAAACGATACGGCTGCAACGGAGCATCTCTCATTGATGAATGCAGCCGGCGGCCTCCCTTGGGCCCTGACGTTCTCTTACGGACGCGCGCTGCAAGCCGCAGCTCTGAAAGCCTGGAGCGGCAAATCTGAAAACGTCGCGGCCGCACAAGGCGCCTTCGGCCACCGCGCCAAGATGAACGGCAAGGCAGCTCTCGGCCAATGGAACAACGGCCTCGAAAACGCCGCCTAACATATCGAACTAGGCTACACTGCCGGGCGCGAGGCGATCAGCTTCGCGCCTTTTTTAGTCTCAGTAGTCACGCTGTACGACTTCACTAAAGCGCCCAAAACACGGAGGGCAACCAATGAGCGATATGGTCCAAATGATGCTCGTTGCGCAGTGTGTGCCCGAAAGCGCTGAGCCCTTAACAGAGGCACTTGAGCGCTTCGACATTTCCTGCGTGCTGCTTACGCCACCCGGCTGGCAATCAGGCGCTGGGAGCTCTGAGGATTACGAAAGCGCGGGCCTGCCAGCGCTTGATCAGGCCCAGTGCAAAGCCCTAGTCAGCCTCATTCAGGATCGCAACGCTGCCGCCATCGTCGCAAACGACGCAGCCCTCGCCGTCGCGGTCAGAGCTGACGGCTGCCACCTCGATCACACCGAAGCCCTCGACGAAACGTACCGCAACACCCGCAACCTGCTGGGAGCCGGCGCCATTGTCGGCGCCATGCCAGGGGGCACCCGCCACATGGCGATGTCGCTCGCAGAAGCCAGCGCCGACTATGTTGGTTACACAATTAAAGACGATGATGGCGATACCGGTCTCGAATTCGTCGCCTGGTGGGCGGAAATATTCGAAAGCCCGGTCGTCGCATTCACGAACGGCGAACTTGCCCTCTGCAAGCGTACGATCGAGGCCGGGCCACCGGACTTCCTCGCGATACCTCTATTGACTGGCGATGGATCCGATCATCTATCCGGCATTGCACAGCTGATCGAACAATCCGGCAAACTGCCGATCGCGGCCAAAGACGCAAAATAACCACAAACCGGTCGGGTATAGACGGGTGGCAAAGATGCGCGATTCACGATTAGAGGCTGGCAACATGACGAGCTGGAGCTGCAGCCTGACGGTTTTATGCGCGCTTGCATGGGCGGTTCAGCCTCTTAGCGTCGCCGCGCAGACCAGTGCAAGCGGCTGGGTGCAACGCACGAAACCCGCGACCGTCACCAGACCAGCCAAACAACCACGAAGAAAAAAAGCCACCAAACGCGCCAAGTCGAAGATTATCTCGGGCCCCGAAACAACTGTCACGGCACCGCAACTCAGCTCCACACGCAAGCTGCCGAAAAGCACGCTTGGGCCGATCATGGTTGAGCCAAGCGGTGAGAACGCGGCCTATATCGCCTTCGACCAAGGCCAGTATCTAACCGCTCTCCAGCTTGCCAAAGGTGCGGCCGAGAAAAACGAACCTCAAGCCCTGACGCTGATGGGGCGCATCTATGAATTAGGGCTTGGTGTGCCGAAAGATGCGCTCAAAGCAGCGCAGCTCTACCGCCGCGGCGCTGAACTTGGCGACACCGAAGCGATATTTGCATTTGCCGTCATGCTGGCGGCTGGGCGCGGCATCCAAAAGAATGTCGATGGCGCAGCCCAACTGTTTGAACGCGCAGCCCGTGCAGGCCATCCTGAAGCCAACTACAATCTGGGATTGCTGTTCATCACTGGCGGCGGCAAGCCTGAAAATCCACGCCGGGCGCTGATGCACATCCAATACGCCGCGCAAAAGGGCATCGCGGCAGCCCAATATGATCTCGCAGCACTCTATCGCACAGGGCAAGGCACTGAGCCGGACGCCTATCGCGCCACACACTGGCTGCGTCTTGCAGCCAAGTCCGGAATGGCCGCCGCTCAGTATGAATACGCGGTAAAGCTCCTGCAAGGACAAGGCTTTAACCGCGACAAACCGGATATCCTCGACTATCTGATCTCAGCCGCCCGCCAAGGTGTAGCAGGCGCACAAAACCGCCTTGCCCACATTTACGCCGAAGGCCGTCTTGTCCGCAAAAACCTTCCAGAAGCTGCCAAATGGCGCCTCATTGCCAAGGCGGTGGGCCAAAAGACACAACCCGTTGACAAGGCGCTCGACAAAAAGATCGCCGGCATGAGCCGCGCCAACCTCAGCAAAGCCCGCCAGGCCGCTGATGGCTTTGCAGAAGGTGCCCGCGTCGGCGCCGCAATCTCTGTTGCGACAGGTCGTTAGAACGCATCTTGGCCGGCACCACAGATAATCGCGGCAACATTCGTATCTGGCGAAAACGAAACCACTCCAGACTGCAGTGCGGCCAGTGCTGCCGCACCCGCCAGTTCAGCTGCAAGCCCCATCTCAAACCATAACCAGCGCGCCGCCTCCCGCATCTGATCATCATCAACCAGCACGATATCATCGACCAACTTCTCGATTATCGCGAAATTAAGATCAGCACTGCGTTTCGGCGCAAGCGTATTTGCCTTGGTATCGATTGTGTCCAGCGTCACCAACTGCCCGGCATCACGAGAAGCCCGCAACGTTGGCGCACCAACAGCCTCGATACCGATCACACGCGCATCCGGCTTCATCGCCTTCACAGCTGTTGCCACGCCTGAAATCAAGCCGCCGCCACCGATCGCGACCAGAACCACGTCAATATCGGGCGATTGCTTCATCATTTCCCGGCCAACAGTGCCCTGACCGGCAATAATCTGTGGACTTTCAAACGGATGCACATAAGTCATGCCATCACGTTCCACGCGTCCGAGAGCTGCCTGATTGGCATCATCGAAATCGAGCCCCTCCACAACCACCTCAGCGCCCCATGCACGCAGCTTATCGGCCTTCTCTGCAGCCGCTCGCTCCGGCAAATAAACCGTCGCTTTAGCGCCTGAAGCCCGCGCGGCATAGGCCAGCGCCAAGCCATGATTGCCGCCGGAAGCCGTTATGACACCGCGATCGAGCGCCGCATCATCAAGCTGTAAAATAGCGTTATTCGCCCCGCGTGCCTTGAACGATCCCGTGACCTGCAGGCATTCCAGCTTAAGCATCAACGGACCCGCATGCAGCGGCGTGTTAATGAACCGCGTCCGCAAGCACGGTGTCCGTCGCACACGCGGCTTTATCCGTTCCGCTGCGGCTTCGATATCGTCCAAACTTGGAAGTGTCATAGCTATCCCGTTCTGCGTCGCCAATATTCCGGCCATACCAGTCATCTCATACCGCCACAATTCTTATCCACGATGTTCGATATACGTCAGCGCTACCATTCCCTTCACCAACCAATGCGGCAAACCGCTGGCATTCGCGGATTTCCGTTGACCGAACCACACTGCAAAGCGTCTATGGGCGCCGAACCATCCGATACTCCAAAACATAAGCGATCCTGACCATGCCCGCCTCAGCCCTGATGAACGTCATGATCGGCGCCGCCCGCAAAGCTGGCCGCTCGTTGTCGCGCGATTTCGGCGAGGTCGAACAGCTCCAGGTCTCCGTCAAAGGCCCGGCCAACTTTGTTTCCGCAGCCGACCACAAAGCCGAAGACATCGTCTTCGCTGAGTTGAAAAAAGCCCGACCCGGCTATGGCTTCCTGATGGAAGAACGCGGTGCGGTTGCCGGCAGCGACGAAACCCATCGCTGGATCGTCGATCCGCTCGACGGCACCACTAATTTCCTACACGGCATCCCTTTATTTTCGGTCTCGATCGCTCTCGAACGCGAAGGCCAGATCGTCGCTGGCGTAATCTACAATCCCGCCGCCAACGAGCTTTACACAGCCGAACGCGGCAAGGGCGCCTTCGTCAACGACCGCAGATTGCGCGTTTCAGCCCGCCGCAACCTTGGCGATGCCGTTATCGCAACCGGCATTCCCCATCGCGGACGCCCCGGTCACGGAAAATTCCGCAAAGAGCTCGAAGCGACCATGACCGAATTGGCCGGATTGCGCCGGACAGGTGCTGCCTCGATCGATCTGGCATGGACTGCGGCTGGCCGCTTCGATGCTTATTGGGAGCACAATATTCAGTCCTGGGACATGGCAGCCGGCATCCTAATGGTCCGCGAAGCCGGCGGGCTAGCGACAGATGCAACTGGCGGCACTGACATGTTCAGCACTGGCTCCATCGTGTGCGGCAATCCTCATATCCAACGCGGCCTCCTTGGCCTTATTGCTGCCTAAGCCACAACCAACAATCGTCCCAGCAGCGCTTTGAGCGCCAACCCTTAATACTCAAATTGATGCAATCTGTGCTTAGTTAACCACAGCGGCATTAAGTTGCCCGGTTTACGTGTGAAACGGAACGTCTATGCTCCGCGCGCGAACGTCGGGGACAGGCTCAGGGACGGTAACGATGGCGAGAAATCAAAAACGAAGCGCGGAATACACAGCGACGCCCCTCGCCAGATCTCTGTCGATGCCGGGCGTATTCCTGATCCGCATGCTCGTCTTCTTGGCACTCGTTGGCTTTATCGCAGCCATTCTCATGCCGCAGTTCCTGGACGCCTTCCAAGCCAACCCTGGCCTCAACGGCCTGATCATCGCAGTCCTTGCAATCGGCATTGTCTTCGCCTTCTGGCAGGTTTTCCGAATTTATCCGGAAATCCGCTGGGTCAACGCCTTCCGCATCGCTGATCCCGGTCTCGCAATCGCCCATCAGCCGATCCTGTTGGCGCCGATGGCAACCATGCTGCGTGACCGCCAAGGCTCTGTAACGCTTTCAACGGCATCGATGCGTTCAATTATGGACAGCATCGGCTCCCGGCTCGACGAAGCCCGCGACACCGGCCGTTATCTCGTCGGGCTTCTCGTATTTCTCGGCCTGCTTGGCACTTTTTGGGGCCTGCTCGACACCATCCGCTCCGTCGGCACCACCATCAACGCGCTTGACACCAAATCGGCCGACAGCGTTCTCATCTTCGAAGAGCTTAAAATCGGTCTCGCAGCCCCCCTCAAGGGCATGGGCACAGCGTTCGCCTCATCGCTATTCGGCCTCAGTGGATCGCTGGTCCTGGGCTTTCTTGAGCTGCAGGCAAGCCAGAGCCATAGCCGCTTTTACAACGAACTTGAGGAATGGCTCTCGGGCATCACCGAATTGACGCCGGGCGGCAGCGCCGAGGGCGCCAGCGCCGAACAGGTCAATCGCCAGCTCTACGGCGCCCTGTTTGAAGTGCAGCGCTCACTCTCCGAAATCGCAGATCGTCTCGACGCCAGCGGCGGCAGTGGTAACAGCAGTGAGCTCACCGATGGACTCCACCAGCTCGTCAACCAGATGCGTCGCGAACAGGAAATCATTCGGCAATGGGCTGACGAGCAATCAAACCAGCAGACCGAACTGATAGCCGCGGTTCGAGATGCAATCGCCAATCAACCGGGGAAAGCCTAACCCATGGCGCGCACGCGAGGTTCTAGGCGAGGCGGCGACTACGGCGAATTCTGGCCGGGTTACGTCGATGTTCTCTCAACGCTGGTGCTTGTCTTCATCTTCCTGCTCTCGATCTTCATGCTGGCGCAATATTTCGTCTCGCAGGAATCGAGCGGCAAGGATAATGCGTTACGCCGCCTCAATCGCCAGATCGCAGAACTAACCAGCCTCCTATCATTGACCAAGGGCCAGTCAAAAGACGCCAAAGACCAGATCGCTGCACTCACCGCAACGCTGACCTCTCTACAAGCGGAAAACCAACGCCTCACTGGTGTATCGAGCGGCGCCGGCACTCAGTTGGACGCTGCCAACGCGCAGGCCGCTGCTCTCAAAAGTGACCTCGCCAAACAGAAGGACGTCTCCAACGAAGCCCTCGCCCGCGTTGATCTACTAAACCAGCAACTGCTCGCACTCCGCCGCCAGATCGCAGCCTTGAACGAAGCACTTGGCGCATCCGAAAAGCGCGACCAAGCCAGCCAGGTCCGCATCAAAGACCTCGGCTCCCGGCTCAACGCAGCCCTCGCCCGACAAGTCCAGGAACTGCAGCGCTACCGCTCCGATTTCTTCGGCCGCCTCCGCGAACTCCTCAAAGGCCGCAAAGACATTCGCGTCGTCGGCGACCGGTTCGTTTTCCAATCCGAAGTCCTATTCACCTCCGGCCAAGCCGAGATGAGCGTCAACGGTCTTGTCGCGATGGACGAGCTCGCAAAAGCGATCGTCGAGCTCCAAAAGAACATACCCAAAGAAATCGACTGGTCCCTACAGGTTGACGGCCACACCGACCGCCGCCCGATCAACAGCCCGCAGTTCCCCTCCAACTGGCATCTCTCAACCACGCGCGCCATCTCCGTCGTGCGCTATCTCATCTCGCGCGGCGTACCGGCCAACCGCCTGATCGCCGCCGGCCACGGCGAATTCTCCCCCCTCGACAACGGCGACAGCGAAGAAGCCCTCCGCCGCAACCGCCGCATCGAGTTGAAGCTGACGAACAGGTAAAAGTTCAATGACCAAGCAAACATGCCCAATCCGGGCCATTGCGACCACTGATTCCGATTGATCGCGACCACCGGTTCCGGTGATTGCGACCGGTCTGTGGAGAAGTGGGTTTGAGGCCGCTGGATGATCTGAAGACACGCCTAGCGTGCGCCCTTTTGCAAA
>CAJQQK010000206.1 GCA_905480435.1 uncultured Hyphomicrobiaceae bacterium
TTGCCTCTGGCTGGCGCAGCGGGATGACTGTAGGGTTCGACATAGGCGTATCGCTCCTCTGGAGTTTATGGCTGGTCTCGATAACCGCCACGATACGTCACCTCTCTCAGATTCTGTCACCCAATTTCGGTCATAGCTCCCAATGATTGTGGCTTGGCCACACCGTACCGTCGGATGGCTTTCTTTAAATAAGGCTTTCGGTAGATCGGTTCATTGATCTGCCGATCTGTTGAAGGTAACAATGCGGCCAACCTGAGTGTCGCTCGTCCCTGGGTAACTTGGGACTGTCGTCGATTTTGATACTCCTGAAGTCTCGTGGGTAGATTCCGTTCCGCATAGCGACGTTTGTGAACAATGGCGTAGCCACCGGCTAAGATTGTAATGAACGGGGCCAGAATGCCTCCGAGGGATTTGATTAACTCACCCCATGGTCCTAGCACTGGTTGAAGAAAGGTTTTGGTATTTTCAAGTGCCGTCGCAAACGCTTCACGGACTTCAGGTTCAGTCAACAAACCAAGCAGCTCGCCGAAATCCATGCCAACGCCCCTCAACCGCACACTCAAAATATACTTAACAAAATGCTAACGGCGAGCACTGTGCTGTGCAAGGCCTGAGTTCTGGAATAATTAAGCTAGGCACCCTGTCCGGGAAGAGGTTGCATTGCGTCTAGTGTGATTATCAGATCGAAAGCAGCCACTTAGCTAACTGAGTGAAGCTTCCACGGCATTGAACCGCGACGGTTTTGTCGGCAGCCCAACTCTTGAGAGACTGGCTGCAACAGAGCTTCCTCGAGCAACCCAGTTACCTTCATCATCGATAGCAACAGCAATCCTGATGCGTTGCCGCTTCGGTAGCTCGTGCTCTGTTTTGAATTTGATTACTGTCATCCAACGCCCCGAGGCTTTTGGCAGTCGTGCCAGACAAATATTCCTATCCCGGTGAGATTGATGCGGCGTTGATGTAAGTCATTCGTTATTGTTGCGACAACATTCAAAGGGCGCTGGGGTAGTTGTTCATCCAAAGGCAAGCTGGAGTTTAACTGGAAGATAATCATCAGTCCTAGTCGGATCGTGGACTACATTGTCATCCA
This sequence comes from uncultured Hyphomicrobiaceae bacterium, assembly GCA_905480435.1. GTDB lineage: Bacteria > Pseudomonadota > Alphaproteobacteria > Rhizobiales > Hyphomicrobiaceae > CAJQQK01. Next base: position 1,091 of record CAJQQK010000206.1, read on the forward strand.
TGAACTTTGCCATCTGATCCATCACAATCATGGCCCAAAATTCTGGAAGAGCGTGGAACGGGCATGTCCGGAATTTCGGCAGCACAAAGAGTGGTTGCGTGTTCATGGTCGTTCGCTGGATGTTTAGGCCATCGTCGGCTCTATGGTCTGGTACTGCGGGTATGCTCACAACAGTTCGATATGAAAAAATGACGGCTCCCATATCGCTCCATATTCAGAATTCCTCTACAATTTACACCAACATGTAGGGAGAACGTGATGTGCATTTTCGAGAACGACCAGTGGCTGGTGGATGCCGCTGGAATAAGATCAAAGCGCCCTGCACCAAGCTACGAGATTGGGAATTCTCGTCTGTTGGAGAACAATCGAACAAAGACTTCGTACGACTTGCCTGTCGATATGGCAGAAAAATCTTGGGTGAATGTCGATATGTTCAATGATGCTTATCGAGCAGCGGTAGGCAATCTTGATCCAAAAGATGTTGATTTTGCTCGCTTGGAGCAAAGCCTAGTAGATGCGGCAGCTATCAGAAACAAATCATGACCAATCGGATCAGGTTGTTGCTCATCAAGATTTCAAAGATGGGCTTTGATCATCGATGACGTCCATCCACGATCTCTGAGTTGTACGATGGTGTAGAATTCTGACATGGTAGTCAGTGCATATGCAGATCAATGCTGCCTATGAGCAAGTTACAGTGAACGTGATTTAGTACCTATATAGTACCTTAAATCGATCAAGAGGCATCTGATGCTCTCTCCATGATCTCTAATGCACTGTTATGATTGCTTAATATTGGTGATCCTGACAGGATTCGAACCTGTGACCCCGAGATTAGGAATCTCGTGCTCTATCCGACTGAGCTACAGGACCTTTGTGCAAACCGAGGCAATCGTTTGATACATCGGTGGCACTTCATATCAAAAGGGCTCGCCTAAGACAAACGCCATAACTACGTAACCGCAACAACTAAAATGTTGTTCCGCCCGCTCACCGTTACTGACTGTCAGCTTGCACACCACGCAGACGCCGCCGCAACATCAATCCGAGCGGTAAGAGCAGCAGGATGATCGCAACCACCATGATCGGTCCCGAATAGGCGCGCGTAAAGAAAATCGAGACCTCACCGCCGCTGATCAACAGCGACTGCCGCAACGCCCGCTCAGCCAATGGACCAAGCACTACTGCAAGCACTGCGGGCGCCAGAGGATAGTCAAGCTTGCGCATCAGGTATCCGACGACACCAAACAACAGCATCAGCCAGACATCATACATCGACTGGTTGGGCGCATAGCCACCGACCAGACACAGCACAAAAATCACCGGTGCCAGCAGTGTGAACGGCAACTTCAGCACCCATATAAACAGTGGAATAAACGCCACGTTCAAAATCAACGCGACGACATTAGCGGCATAAAGCGACGCAATCAGCCCCCAGACAAACTCAGGCTGCTCAGTAAACAGGCGCGGGCCCGGCTCCAGCCCCCACAGCACCATGCCGCCGAGTAGAATAGCTGTCGTTGGTGAGCCCGGAATACCAAGCGTCAGCATCGGCAGCATCGAACCGGTCGACGCCGCATTGTTTGCCGCTTCCGGCGCAACCACACCCTCGACATTGCCTTTACCGAAACTATCCGGCTCCTTCGACATCTGCTTGGCGAAGCCATAAGCCATCAAAGATCCAGGCGTTGCGCCGGCAGCCGGCAGAATGCCAACAAAATAGCCAAGCACCGAGCCCATCAGCATCGTCTTCCAGGTTGCCAGCAATCCCCGAATATTAGCGACCGTACGTTTCCAGGTAACTGTCGCCTCCGACAGTTGCGACACGCCACCCGCACGCCTGTTCTCCTCAATCGTCCAAAGCATTTCGCCAATGCCATAGATGCCGATCGCGAGCACAAGAAACTTGATGCCGTCCATGAAATTCGTGATGTCGAAGAACACCAGACGCGGCTCACCTGAAACCGTATCGAAGCCGACAGCTGCCAGGACGAGCCCGATGCAAATCGAGAAGATCGTCTTCGCAATATCATCCCCGCCAAGACCGACAAAGGTCGCGAACGCCAGCATCATCAACGCGAATTCTTCCGGATCACCGAACACCAGTGCGACATGAGCCAACGGCGGCGCGGCCAGGGTAAACAGGATCACCGAAATCGTACCGCCGACAAAAGACGCAACCGCCGCAGCTGTCAGCGCTTTGTCTGCAAGCCCCTTCTTGGCCAACGGTCGGCCATCAAAAGTCGTCGCAACAGCCGTCGACGCTCCGGGAATGCCGAGCATGATCGACGAGATCGCGCCGCCGTACATCGCGCCATAGTAAAGCGCAGCAAGAAAGATAATCGCACCTGTTGGCGGCACCAAATAGGTCAACGGCAACAAAATGGCGACGCCGTTAACCGAGCCAAGCCCCGGCATTGCACCAATGAATAGTCCGGCCGCACAGCCAAATACAATCAAGGCCAGGTTCAAAGGTTGCAGCGCAACGCCAAACCCATCCATCAACAGACCAAAAATTTCAGTCATTCAAACTTTCGCCCCAACTCGCGCTTCAAGCCGCTGTCGTTTCTTCGACCCGCCGACGTCACAGGCCGGCCAGTCCAAAATATTTGAATATCGGCAAGAAGAACGGTTCGGTCATTCCCTTTGGCAAAATGATCTTTAGCGCCAACTCGAAAAACATAAACGTCGCGACCGGCACGATGATCGAAAACAGAGCTGTCGTCATAAAACTATGGCGCCCGAGAATGCCGACGTAAAACACCATAAACAAAAATATACCGACATACGCGCCAAGCGCGGGCAACACCGGCACACCACCAAGGGTCAGTCCTTCAAAAACCCCAATGGTCAGAAACAGCGCAACGGCGACCGAGCCGGAATCCCTCAAAACGCCCGGTTGAAAAAAGCGCTCACGAGACATCGATGGCGCACTTGTCCCGCGTACCCAATTGACCAGCATGGCACCACAGCAAATCAGCATGATCGCCGACAACCAAAACGGCCAGGCGCCACCGCCCGGCCCCTCATCGGGTATCCACCCATAGGGCAGCTCCGCACTCTTGATCATGAGGTAGCCAGAGAAAGCCGCCATCAGTAGCGCCATCAGCAATTCAGCGGTACGAACGGTCAAAATTCAGCCCCTCCAGCATACTCAAGTTCCGTGCCGTGTTCGATCCGACCAAGTGGTCAGATGACCTACTTGATCGCACCCATCTTCTTCAGCATGGCTTCATGCACACTGCGCTCTTTCTTCCAATAGGCCATCAGTTTCCCGCCAGCCAAAGGATCGCCCTGCAGCGCCTTCTTGGTGCGGTAGCTCTGCCATTTCTTGGAGTTGAACACTTTCGAGAAAAGCGTGTTGTAGTACTTCGCGGCATCAGCACTCATGCCAGGAGCACCAACAACGGTGCGCTGCATGTAATAAACAAAGTCCTTGCCGATTTCCTTGAACGTCGGTGCATCCGGAAACAACGCCAAACGCTTATCCGTGAAGCATGCCAGTGGTCTGGTCGCGCCGGCTTTATAAAAACCTTCCTGCTCTGACGGGTTATTCACCGTTGAGTCAGCATTGTTACCAGCTAGCTGCTTAGCAACTTTGCCACCACCTTTGTACGGCACGTACTTCATCTTCAAGCCATACGCCGTGTTCAAGAAATCCGTCAGCAGGTTGTCTTCCGAGTTCTTACCGGTGCCAGCCATGATCCATTTGCTACCGGCAGCTTTAGCGGCCGCAACAAACTCATCAACCGTTTTGATTTCTTTGCCGTCATTGCGTTTCTTGTTGACCCACAGACAGAACGTGTCCTCAGCCATCCGCATAATAGGTGTAAACGTCTCGATATTCACTCCCAGCTTCGGTTGACGCAGCGGCGTCGTATAGAAACTGTTCAGCGTGAACATAATCGTGTGGTTGTCGCCCTTTTTGCCCTTCATATAATTGAGAGCAACGGCGCCCGAACCGCCGGCTTTGTTCACAGGCGTAACAGTTGGTCCGAGTTTTTCTTCGGCGATGATGCCTTGCATATAGCGTACCGCCTTGTCGGCCCCACCACCTTTGCCCGCCATAACAACGAACTCGATTGGCTTGGCAGGTTTCCATTCGGCAAGAGCAGGCGTCGCAATTAAGCCCGTCGTGGTCAGCAACATGGCTGACATCATTTTGGCATTCATTGACTTCGTTCCTCCAATTTCCTCAAGCCTAGCGGCAAGTGGACGTTGTTTCGGTCAAGCGCTCTTCTTGTGAAGCACTGCTCAATGTCACCTCTGACTGGGTAACAAGTGTCTATGTCAAATAGCGCAGCCATCTGCGTGGCTCTCGTAGTTGGTATGCCAACAAGCGAAGTCTAAGAGATCTTCCACCACATATGCCAGTGAAAAGTGTCCATGCCCGGATACGACTTAATACCAAAGCCGATCATCTCGCTGTTTGGCATATCAAGCGCTGACGGCTCACAACGTGAAAGTGATTCACAAAAAACTTGAGGAGCGCCATCCAATTTCGAGGAGTTTCAACGCGGAGCGGCACGCATCAATATTATTCAGTAGCGGATGGAGTCTTGTTGCAGCCGCTCGATTGCGTGCTAGGCTCCTGATCAACAATAACATCGGCTGCGCCATAACTGCTGGCGCACAACCGCAAAGACAATAAGACTGATCGAAAGGAATGCTCCGGCATCTTGTTGGAACGGCTCTCGCACTTCCTGAGCTGAACAACTCGTCGGCGCGGGTCATCGTTGCTCGCTACTCAGCAAACTGATCCAACCTTGCTATTCAACTCTGAGGAAACCCCAAGGAACCCACACATGAAATACACCAGTGTATTCCTACTCGCTGCAACGGCCGCGGCGTCTGCGATCCTGCCGACGGTCGCCTTCGCGCAAAAGCCAGGCGGCATCATGCGCATGTATCACCGCGGCAACCCACCAAGCGCATCAATCCACGAAGAAGCAACGACATCCACAGTGATGCCGTTTGCCGTGGTCTACAATAATCTCATCCAATTCGATCCGAAAAAGTCGATCAACACCATCGACACCATCATCCCTGAGTTAGCCAGCAAGTGGAGCTGGGATTCGAGCAATACGAAGCTGACCTTCACAGTCCGCGAAGGCGTCAAATGGCACGACGGTAAGCCGATGACGGCCGCCGACGTCAAATGCACCTGGGACCTTCTGCAAGGCAAAGCCAAGGCCCGACTGCGCAAGAACCCGCGCAAGATCTGGTATCGCAATCTGAAAGACGTAACGACATCCAGCCCGACGTCTGTCACCTTCAACCTCAACACGCCTCAGCCAGCATTCGTCATGCTGCTCGCCTCTGGTTACTCACCGGTTTATCCGTGCCACGTCTCGCCGAAGCAGATGCGCACCAATCCAATCGGTACTGGCCCGTACAAGTTCGTCTCGCTCAAACGCAACGAGTCAATCACACTCAAAAAGAACCCGGATTACTTCAAAAAGGGTCTGCCATATATGGATGGCATTGAGTGGAAGATCATCAAAAGCCGCTCGACCCGCATCCTGGCGTTCTCAGCTGGCGAGTTCGACATGACATTCGTTACCGACGTCAGTCTACCGCTTCTGAAAGACGTCAAGGCTCAGGCACCGAACGCTATCTGCAAAGTTGTGGCAACGGGCGTGACCACCAACTTGATCGTTAACTCGACAGCTGCTCCCTTCGATAATCCGAAGATCAGAACCGCCATGGCACTGGCGATTGACCGCAAGTCGTTCATCGACATTCTCGGCCAAGGCAAATACGCGCGTGGTGGCGCCATGCTGCCAGCACCAGAAGGCCGCTGGGGTATGCCGAAAGCGATGATGGAAACCATCCCGGGCTACAACCCAGACGTCGCCGGCAACCGTGCCAAAGCCATCAAGATCATGGAAGGCCTGGGCTACACCAAAGACAAGCCGCTCAAAGTTAAGGTCTCGACGCGCAACATCGCCATCTATCGTGACCCGGCGGTTATCCTCATCGACCAGCTCAAGCTGATCAACATCCAAGCTGAACTGGAAGTCGTTGAAACCAGCCAGTGGCATGCCAAGGTTGCCCGCAAAGACTATGCGGTTGGCCTCAACCTGACCGGCGTCGGTGTCGATGATCCGGATGTGAACCTCTACGAGAACTACTGGTGCACATCGCAGCGCAACTACACCAAGTACTGCAACAAGGACGTTCAAAAGCTGATGCTGAAGCAGTCAACGATTGCTGACTATGAACAGCGTCGGAAGCTGGTTTGGGAGATCGACAAGAAGCTCCAGGAAGATGTCGCTCGTCCGATCATCTACCACAGCCGCAACGCGACCTGCTGGCAGCCATACGTCAAAGGTGTCGTAGCTCCTGAAAACTCAAGCTACAACGCCTGGCGCCAATACGAGCACATGTGGCTCGACAAGTAGGCCAGCGTTCCACGACACGATCATTCGGCGACACATCAATCTCAGTGTCGCCGAATGGTCCACGGCAGCCCACTCAGAAGTGTCTTCCCCGGACTTGTCCGAGGAAACCATTCATCCATAATTCCGGATGAGTCCAATGAGCAACGCGTCGCCACGATATCTGGTACGAACTGCAACAATGAGCCCTGTCCGTTCCACACCCACTTCGTCATTCCCGCGCAGGCGGGAACCCAAGCGAGCTTCATCAATCGCAATATCTGCCGCTGATCGCATGATACGTTCAAGACCGAATGACAACGCCGAGTTGACGTTTCGCACCACAAGGGGAAGCCCCGCATGACCGGCTATATGATCCGGCGATTTCTTCTGATGATCCTGACGTTGGTCGGGATGTCACTCTTGATCTTTGTCATGCTACGCATCGTGCCCGGCAACATTGTCGACATCCTATTCGACTCCGCTGGCTTCATCGATCCCGAGGAGAAGGCACGCCTAGAAGCGGAACTCGGTCTCAATCTACCGATCATGACACAATACTGGCATTGGATCAGCGGCCTCTTGCAAGGCGATCTCGGCTACGCGTATGTCTCTGAAAAGCCAGCCATTGACGAAATCCTGCCACGCATTCCGGTCACGGCTAAGCTCGCGGCTCTCGCCCTTTTCTTCTCTGTCGCCTTTGGCGTTCCGCTCGGCGTCATCAGCGCCGTCAAACAGGACACCTGGCTCGACTACGTCCTGCGTGTGATCAGCCTCAGCGGCCTGTCCCTGCCATCATTCTGGCTCGGCCTACTTGTCCTGACAGCGTTCGTCAATTGGTTCGGCTGGATCCCCATCTACACGGAAAAACCGGATACGTTATGGAAGGAGCTCTGGCTCCTCAGCATACCGGCGGCAGCCGTCGGCTTTCGAGCCTCGGCACTCATCATGCGCCTGACACGATCCTCTATGCTCGAAGTGATGCGACAGGACTACATCCGCACGGCACGAGCCAAAGGCGCTTCCGAACATACGGTCAACTACGATCACGCGCTCCGCAATGCCGTCCTCCCCGTCATCACGATCATCGGCATCGAAGCCGCCTTCCTAATTGGCGGGCTGATCGTCACGGAAACCGTCTTCAACATTCCAGGCGTCGCCCGTTTCCTGGTCGAGGCCATCCAATGGCGCGACTACCCAATCGTCCAAAACCTTGTGATGTTCATCGCTTTCATCGTCGTGTTCATCAATTTCCTCGTCGATATGGCCTACGCCATTCTCGATCCTCGAATTAAATACGACTAGCAGCAGCAGCAACTTCCTCGCCGCAACCTGCAACCCGGAGATGCCCGATGGCCATCATCGATCATGAAGCCGAACTCGAAAAAGCTGGTGCCAATGTCACTGGCCGCTTCAGCTCGCTGATGTACTTCATCCGCAGTTATCCGCTCGGCGCGATAGGTGCACTCATCGTTCTCGTTTTCGTTTTGACCGCCGTCTTCGCGGACTTCATCACGGCTTTCGATCCAACGACAACCGATTCCACAGCATCACTGGCCAAGCCCGGGGGCGTTCATCCGCTTGGTGCCGACTTCATGGGCCGCGACATGTGGAGCCGCATTGTCTATGGCGCTCGCATCTCACTCATCGTTGGCATCGGCTCAGCAGCGCTCGGCTCCTTCTTCGGCGTGATCATCGGTCTCGCAACCGGCTACATCGGCGGCTGGTTCGATCTGATCATGCAACGCGTCATCGACATCATGCAGGCCCTGCCGCTGCTCGTAATGGCGCTGCTGATGGCCGCAGCCCTCGGACCATCGCTGATCAACACCGTAATTGCCATCTCCATACCGCTGATCCCGCAAACCGCACGTGTCATCCGGGCGAATACGCTTGCACTGCGCGAGATGCCGTTCATCGAGGCCTCCAAAGCCGTCGGTATGAGCGAATGGCGCATCGCAGTCCAGCACATCCTCCCCAACACGCTCGCGCCGCTGATCGTTCTCGGCACCGCCAAGCTCGGCTCTGCGATCCTCACCGAAGCATCGCTGTCATTCCTCGGCCTCGGCATTCCGGAACCCCACCCTTCCTGGGGTCGTATGCTCTCAGAATCCGCTGCCGAGTACATGCGCACCGCACCTTGGCTGGTGATCTTCCCCGGCATCGCTATTTCGCTGGTCGTGTTTGGCACAAACCTGCTTGGCGACGCCCTCCGCGATATTCTCGACCCCCGTCAACGGGCTTAAAGCCAATCTTTCACGATCCCAGGCCAAGCTTCACGATCCCAGGAACCTCTCCAGGAACCCACATGACAGTCGCTGACGAGCAATACAGTCCTCCGGCCGAAGGTGACAACGTCGCCCCAATCCTCAAAGTCGATGGCCTCAAAACTTACTTCTTCACCCGCCAGGGCACGGTCAAGGCGGTCGACGGCGTCTCGCTTGAGCTCAAGCCAAAGGAAACGCTCGCCATCGTCGGAGAGTCTGGTTGCGGAAAATCCATAACCGCGCTTTCCCTCCTGCGCCTCATCTCATACCCACCCGGCCGCATTATTGAAGGCACGATCGAACTCGAAGGCGTCGACCTGATGACCCTCGATGAAGATCAAATGCGCAAGATCCGCGGCAACGACATTTCGATGATCTTCCAGGAACCAATGACATCGCTGAACCCGGTGATGACGGTTGCCCGCCAGATCTCCGAAGCGCTGATCCTTCACCAGGGCATGTCCCGCGACCAAGCCCTCCAACGCTCCATCGAAATGCTGGAACTGGTCGGCATTCCCGAACCCCAGCAACGGGTCAAGGAATACCCTCACCAGTTGTCAGGTGGCATGCGCCAACGCGTCATGATCGCAATGGCCCTCGCCTGCAATCCAAAAGTCCTGATCGCCGACGAGCCGACCACCGCGCTTGATGTCACAATCCAGGCGCAGATCTTGAACTTGATGGTCGAGCTGCAAGACCGCCTTGGCACCGCGATCATTCTCATCACACATGACCTCGGCGTCGTCGCTGAAACCGCCCAACGCGTTATTGTCATGTATGCCGGCCGCAAGGTCGAAGAGGCCTCCGTCGAAGACCTTTTCGCAAACGCCCTGCACCCTTACACACACGGGCTGCTTGCTTCCATTCCCCGGCTCGATCTCATTCGCGGCGCCGACGAACACGAGCGACTACAGGAAATCTCCGGCATCGTGCCAGCCCTCAGCGATCTTCCAGTGGGCTGTGCTTTCGCGCCGCGCTGCAAGTTCGCCGACGAAAAATGTACGGCCGAATACCCGCCATTCGAGCAAAAACAGTCTGGCCACTGGGTCGCCTGTTGGCACTCTGATGCCCTTTACGGAGGTGCCAAATGAGCGACGTCACCGAAACCAGCGACAACACTGTCGCCGCCTCAAACACATCAGCTACCGACAAACCTCCCGTGCTAGAGGTCGTTGACCTCAAAAAGCACTTCCCCGTCAAAAAGGGCATCTTCCAAACCACGGTCGGGCAAGTCTTTGCCGTCGATGGAGTCAGCTTCACCATCAACGAGGGCGAAACGCTCGGTCTCGTCGGCGAATCTGGTTGTGGTAAATCCACGGTTGGCCGCGCCTTGATGCGCCTCATAGAGCCAACCTCCGGCACCATCAAGCTCGATGGCCGCGACGTCACAAATCTCTCCAAGCGAGAGTTACGCCCCTTCCGTCGTGAAATGCAGATCATCTTCCAGGATCCATTCTCATCACTCGACCCGCGCATGACAGCCGGCAAGATCGTTGGCGAGCCGCTGTCCGTCCACGGCATTGGCGACTCCAGAGATGAACGCCGTGAGATGGTCGCCGAACTATTCGAGCGCGTTGGCTTGCGCAAAGGCCAGATGGACAACTTCCCGCATCAGTTCTCCGGCGGCCAGCGACAACGTATTGGCATCGCCCGCGCGCTTGCGTTAAACCCAAAACTGATCGTCGGTGATGAGCCCGTCTCGGCCCTCGACGTGTCGATCCAGGCCCAAGTCATCAATCTCCTGCTCGACCTACAGGCAGAGCGCCAGCTCTCGTACCTTTTCATCTCCCACAACCTCGCAGTCGTTGAACACATCTCGCACAAGATCGCCGTGATGTACCTTGGCCGCATCGTCGAATACGCGAGCAAGGAAGCCATCTTCCGCTCACCGAAACACCCGTATACGAAAGCACTGCTCTCAGCGGTGCCGGTGCCCGATCCAACGTTAAAGCGCGATAAGCTGGTGCTGCAGGGCGATGTCCCAAGCCCGGTCAATCCGCCAAAGGGCTGCCATTTCCACACCCGTTGTCCGTTCGCAGAAGACATTTGCCGCAAGGATAGCCCACCGCTACGCGAGATCACGCCCGGCCAACTCGCCGCCTGTCACTTCGCAGAAGCTTAGTCTCGTACCGGCGGCCTTGAGAGAGCTATGTCATCTGATCCCGTCAACGCCATCACCGAGGCAGACGCCACCGATGACGTCGCAGCTCTCTACGCGGAGATCCGCAGCACGCTCGGTGTCCCGGTCGTTAATCTCATCTGGCGTCACCTCGCAACCCTGCCCGGTGCTTTGCCGTGGGCATGGAGTTCGCTCAAACCACTCTATGAAAACGGCACCATTGCCGCTGAAGCGCAAACATTACGCGCTGCCATCGATCTGCCGCCGCACATTGCGGCCAGCCCAGCACTCAACCTGCCAACGCTCACAGCTGCCGGCCTCACCAGCGAAGACGTCGCCCAAATCACGATGATCGTGCGCAGCTATGAGCGCAGCAATGCTCTCAACATCGTAGCCGCCACCACATTGTATGCAGCCCTCGATGGCCAACAGTTCCAGCAATCCATCCAGCGTGAGCCTTCAAAGACGACCCAGCCGGAAGCTCCTATCATTGGGGAAATGCCACAAGTCCTATCGCCAGCAGACATGTCGCCCAGCACCCGCACCCTGGTTGCAACCCTCAACACGTTTGGTGCCCGAACCGACATCCTGCCGACCATGTATCGCCACCTCGCACATTGGCCACCAGCACTCGCATTGATCCACGACCTACTTGCACCGGAACACGGCAGCGGTCGTCTTGAAGCTTTGATTCAGGAGGTTTTGGCTAACAGCCATGAGCGTGCCATGCGCATTTCCGGCCAGCTCGCGAGCCCGGCATGTGCTCTGGATCCAGTGAGCGCACGCGCCACAAAAAACGCGCTCGCCTCATTCAGCCAAGGACCATTATGCAAAATGATCGCAATCACCGCGCTGATCCGTGCCGCCATGTCCGAACAAGGCTGACGTCAGAGGCCATATTACCTGCCTGCGAAAGACTACTTCGCAGACTCTTCCCGAAAGGAGATCAGTCGCTTCTTCTCGGTGCACCACAATTGCAGCCCGGCATACTTAAAACTCTCCGAAAGCGTAATGCGTTGAACATCCGCGAGTTCGGGAAAATCCTTAATGACCTCAGAGAGCCGGTAGTAAGGAATCCGTGCGCAAAGATGGTGGATGTGATGAACACCAATATTGGCAGTCAGCCAGCGCAACGGCCTCGGCAAATCATAGTGCGAGCTGCCCTGTAGCGCCGCATCATGAACATTCCAATCTTCGGCCGTCTCCCAATGCGCATCTTCAAACTGATGCTGGATATAAAACAGCCAGACGCCAATGCTGGAAGCCAGCAGCACGATCGGCAGGTGCACCACAAAGAATGCCTGAGCGCCAACCAGCCAAACCATGAACAGCACGAACGCCGCGATCCCAATATTGGTCGCCATGGCGCTCACCCAGAACTTTACGTTGTTCCAATAGCCAGCTGGCAGCCGATGCGCGACGACAAACTGATAAGCGGGTCCAATGCCAAATAACACGATCGGGTGTCGGTAAATCCGATATTGGAAGCGGCCCATCAATGATAGGTCCCGATATTCAGCCACTGTCAGCGTCTTGATATCGCCGATCCCACGCTCGTCCAGGTTGCCGGTCGTCGCGTGGTGTGTCGAATGGCTCCGCTGCCAGATATCATAGGGCGTCAAGGTCAACACACCAAGCAGGCGTCCGACCCAATCGTTAGTTGCTCGCTTGCGAAAAAATGAGCCATGCCCGCAGTCATGTTGAATGAGGAACAAGCGCACCAGAAAACCTGACGCCGGAATTGTAATCAGCAACGTCAACCAGACACTGACGGACAGCGCCAACCAAGCCAGTACCCACAGCGCAATCAGCGGACCAGCCGTAACGACCAATTCAAAGATGCTCCGAGATAATTCCGGTTTGCGATACGCATTCAGCACATGTAACCAATCCCGCGCCACCTTCTGGGTTTCCTGCGGGTCAATTCGTTGAAGCATGTGAAAGAGATCCGATCGTGGCCAGCTGGGCGTTGGCAGAGATGTTGGTCGGTGCCTTTAACCGTGGGAACTAAATTCCAACAGGTATGTACGCGACTCGCAGGCTGACAACAGTTGTTCAGAACCGCTGCGTGACTGCAAGCGACATCCGGGTGTGCGCTGAGATGACAGTTGAACCGATGCGCTTAGGGCACAGACGATACTCAAGATGTCTTCTCGTTGGACAGACAACATGGGGTCTAAACGTGTCGCAACCAAGATGAAGGATTGCCACAGCCGCGATACTAAATTTTCAGTCGCTTGAGAATTTCGTTCTGCACAGCTCTGATTTCCGGTGTCCAGGGTGCCGTCTTAGACTCAATGAGATTGGCCTGAGACTTGAGCATGGTCCCACCATCGATCATTTTGAGCCCATTAGCCTTCAACGTCGCACCACTCGATGTGATATCCACGATCAACTCAGAAGTGCCAGCTGCTGGCGTCCCTTCGGTTGCTCCAAGGCTTTCGACAATCCGATAGTCGCTGATACCGTGACACGCGAAATGCCGGCGCGTCAGGTTTGTGTACTTGGTTGCAACCCGCATGCGGCGCTGGTTTTTACGCCGAAACGCCATCGACACCTCATCAAGGTCCTCCATCCGGCGCACATCGATCCAGCACTTCGGCACACCGACAACGACATCGGCATGCCCAAACCCAAGTTCTTTGAGAAATTTGACACGCCCTTCCGCGTCCGAAATCTCCTCTCGAACGAGATCTTCGCCCGTCACGCCGAGATGGATCCGGCCGATACGAAGCGCATTGGCAATTTCAGAAGCAGAAATAAACGCGATTTCGACATTGTCTGTGCCAACAATCTCGCCGCGATAGCCGCGCTCACTCCCTGTCTTTCGGACTTCCATCCCGCCGGCAGCAAGAATTTCGATGGTCGCTTCCATCAGACGCCCCTTTGAGGGGATCGCGAAAATAAGATTGGCCATTGCGAGTATCAGACCTCACCGCGCACGACCGAGAGCAACCGCTCGGTATGGATCATCGCGCCCATAGCGGGCACATCAACAGTCGAACCAACCGAACGCATCAGCCGGTCATAGCGTCCACCACCAGCAATCGGGCTTTGCTCACCGAGTGTCGGCGCGGTCACTTCGAATACAAACCCCGTGTAGTATTCAAGGTTCCGTCCAAACTCGGCGGAAAACTTCAGTTTGCCAATATCAATCCCGGCATCTGCCATCCGCTGCAAGCGCCGTTGATAGACATCGAGAGCCCCGGAAATATCGAGCTTCGCGCTCTGCATGAGATCGCGTAACCGTGCGCCTGCAGCGCGTGCCGGCGCCGAAACACCGAGATAGTTCGAGATCAACTCGGCAACCGATGCAGGTAATGCGTCGCTCGTGCCATCCTCGACCATGTTCATAATGTTGGCCGCTATCTCAGAAACCGTACGTGCGCCAATCAGTTCGATACCATGGTCGTGCATATAGGTTTCGATGGCCCGCTCGCTCGCCTTGGCATCACCAGGGATGATCTGACCAAGCAGTGCATCAGGCAGGCCATCAGCAGACGAACCTGGACTTTTGACCAAACGTTGTAGCTCTTCACGGAATGCAGCCGGTTGCCAGAATTGGCTTTTTAGCCGGCCGCGCCAACGCTCGGGCATGTCGATGGCATCGAGCAGAGCGTTGAACAAGCCAAGATCACCGCACCGTATCTCGTACTCTTCAACCTGCGCTTGCCCCAAGGCTTTTACGATCGTCGACAGCACCTCAGTTTCAGCCTTGTCGCGTGCAGCCAAGCCAAAGTGCTCGATACCGGCCTGACGGAACTCACGAGGATGTGTCGCATCCCCACCGTTCGGCTGAAACCGGAATGCCGGTCCGTTGTAGCAATACCGCGCCTGCGCATCCGCGCGACCATGGCGCTCCCAATGCAACCGACAGGTCGGCACCGTCAGGTCCGGGCGCAAACACAGCTCTGAGCCCTCTTGGTCAGTAAACACATAGGTGCGACCGCGCAGGTCCTCACCGATAACATCTAGAAAGATGTCGGCGGGCTGAATGATTGCCGGCGCCACGGCTTCATAGCCATCGCCAGTGAAGGTCGCCAAGATATCGCGCGCCTGCGCCTCAAGCGCTTCAAACTTACGAGCTGATTCTGCGTTCATTGCGCTCACGTTTCGTTTCGGATGCGATCAAGCACGCCTTGCACAGCACTGACCAATTCAGCTTCTGGAACCGAAAACTGTGCCGGCCGGCTTTCGCGCCACGTATCAGAATCTTCGATGTCTTTGGAAAGACGCAAACCTTCAGCGAGGTCCTTGATCTGCACTTCCCCAACCGCGCGCTCATCACCACCCTGGATCACGACACACGGCGCACCGCGCTTATCAGCGTATTTCATCTGCGCCTTCATTCCCGACGTCCCGAGATACATCTCCGCCCGGATACCGGCTGCGCGTAAATCCTGCACCATACGCTGGTAGTGCGGCTGCTCTTCGCGATCCATTACCAGCACGACGACCGGCGCCAGAACCTCATCGCCGTCTTTCCGGCCAAGATGCGTCAGCGCCGCTTGAAGCCGCGAAACACCGAGCGAAAACCCTGTTGCCGGCACTCTCTGCCCGGTGAACCGCGCCACGAGATCATCATAACGGCCACCACCACCGACTGAACCAAAGCGAACCAATTCGCCATCGTCATTGCGTGCTTCGAAGGTCAGCTCAGCCTCAAAAACCGGGCCGGTATAATAATCGAGCCCGCGAACGATAAACGGCGAGAATTGAATCCGCGTCTCATCAAATCCTGCAGACCGCAGCAATGCGTCCATCTCACGTAACTCTGCCAGGCCTTCTTCGCCAGCCTTGGTGTCACCCAGCAGCTCGGACAGCTGATCCAGCGTACTAACCCGACTGTCTTTCGCAGACCCGAGGAAATCCAAGAAGATTTTGATCTGCTCGCTGTTGAGCTGCGCACCCTTGGTGTAATCACCAGACTCGTCCGCTCGCCCTGGACCAAGCAGCTCTTCGACGCCCGGCAAACCAAACTTGTCATACTTATCGAGTGACCGGAAAATCGTCTGCCTCAGACCAAGGTTTCCGTCATCAGCCGGATCTATGCCGGCTTTTTCCAGAGCCCCATCGAGCAGCTTCCGGTTGTTGACATGGATCTTGTACTCAGAGGTCGAAAACCCCAGCGCTTCCATGGTGTCCGCCGCCAGCATGCAAATTTCGGTATCGGCCGCGATATTAGCCGTGCCAACCGTATCAGCATCAAATTGCATAAACTGCCGGAACCGCCCGGGGCCAGGCTTTTCATTCCGCCATACAGGGCCCCATGTGTAGCGCCGGTACGGCTTGGCGATATCCTGATAATTCTCCGCGACATGACGCGCAAGTGGTGCCGTCATGTCATAGCGCAGGCTCATCCACTGGTCGTCTTCGTCCTGCAGCGAGAAGACACCCTCGTTCGGCCGGTCGGTATCGGGCAGAAACTTACCCAGCGCATCGGTATACTCGAACGCCGGCGTCTCAATCGGCTCAAAGCCATACGCTTCGTACACCGCACCGATCTTCTTCAACATCGCCTGCGTTTGGCGCAACTCGACCGGTCCAATATCGCGAAACCCTTTAGGCAACCGCGCCTTGGGGCGAAATTTTTTAATCTTCTTGGCCATGGATCGAAGCTTTCGGAGCGTAGCAGTCTGTTTCCAGACGTCATACGGTCAACAGAATTTTGCCGCGTTATAGATGATGCGCGACGATCCGCAAACACAGGCTTACTGCATCAAAGCCGGTTTCGCTCGTTGATGCCGCTTCAATGCAGAAATAAGCTTAAGCCAACGCGGGGCGGCAAGCCCCACAGGCCCGGCTGCAAACCTGCCTTGCTCTAAGACCGAATAAAATCATCAACTTCCAGTGGCGGCGGCCCCGGAACGTTCGTCACATCACCAGAAAGCGCCTCAAGGCCCCGCGGCACCGGGCCGCCATAGGCCCAATCGAGCAATTCCACCGTATGCACGATCGGAATACCGATCGCTGGCTCGATATGTTTCAGGCAACCAATACTACCTGTCGCAATCACGTCCGGGCGCAACGAAAGAACATGATTAACCTTTCGGTCGCGCAATGTCTCCGCAATCTCCGGCTCCCGAAAGGCGTATCCATCGCACGCACCACAGCACATGCCATCGCCGGTCAACTCCAGAACGGTAAAACCAGCTTCGTAGATCAAATCATCAGGCTCACTAACAACGCCCTGCCCATGCACCAGTCGGCACGGTGCCTGATGTGCCACTTTAAGCGACGACCAACGCCGCGGCGGCCCAAGACGGCGCACTCCGAGATATTCTGATACATCCTTGGCCAGCCCGGCGATCGTCACAGCCTTCGCCGCATAGTGCGGGTCATCGCGCAAAAGATGCGGATAATCTTTGACCGCAGCACCACAATCAGCCGTATTGAACAGGATCGCCTCGGCCGGCTCTTTATCCAACGCCTTCATCCAGGCATCAATGTTCGCTTGAGCAAAGTTCCGCGCGCCGTCGGTATCGCCCGTGCCTCCAGTAATGGCACCGCAACACCCAGCGCCCGGAGCAACTTCCACGTCGATCCCGCTGCGTGCGAGCAATCGGATCGTCGCATCGTTGATGCTTGGCCGCAGCACTTGCTGCACACAGCCGGCCAGCAAGATCACGCGGCCACGCCGTTCGCGCGTCGTCGCAGCTGTCCCTGGCCCGGAAAACGCCGCACGATGCCCACTCGTCGTCGGCGCAGCCTCCGCCAGAGACGCAAGATCCCGCGCTCGAGCCAACCGCAAGGCTTTACCAAGTCGCGACGCCACAGGCGCGGTTTTTATCAGCCATCGCAGCCGATCTGGAAAAGGTGCAACCGTCGCAGCAAACCAGTGCAGGAACCGCTCGCGAACACCCGCAACAGCCGTCTCGCGAATATAAGCCTTCGCGTGCTGTATCAGGTGGTTATAGTCAACATTGGCAGGGCAGGCCGTCACACAGGCCATGCACGAAAGGCAGCGCCCGATATGGCGTCGCTCGGTATCCGATGGCGATGCATTCGCCTGATTTTGATCGCGCGCGAACATTTGCTCGATCAGCGTGATACGCCCCCGCGGGCCATCGCGCTCATCGCCCTCAAGCGCGTAGGTCGGGCACACGGCATTGCACAGCCCGCAATGAACGCAACTTGCTGCAATGTCCGCCACCTCGTCGCGGCGCGCAGCGTCCGCTGTGGGAATTGCCGCTTTTGGGCTGAGACGTGTTTTTAAGGCCTGCACCAATGAACCAGTTACCTTCGTATTACATATCCGCGTACATCCGGCCTTGGCTGAGGACACCTGCCGGATCAAACACTTTCTTCAAACGTTTTGTCATCAATTCAACACCAGAGTGCATTGGCTCAAACACGTCCACCGATGCTTTCACATCATTCGATGCCCGCACCAGCGTGGCATGACCTCCGGTCGATGCGATCACGCGTCGGATCTCAGTTGCCCCGGCATCAGCGGATTCCGGCACCTCAAGCCAGATCAATCCGCCAGACCAATCATAAAAAGCGTCGACCGGTATATAGCGTCGAATTCCAGAGACGACTTCGAATGCCTTCGATGGCAAAGTTGAAATCCGCCACAGCGACGTATCGCTATAGGGCAAAACCGAGAGCAAGCGCAGTTCATGCCACAGCGACAATGAGTTTTCGTTGTCCAACAAATGCAGGTCGCCATAGGCCTGAAGCGCATGTCTCAAACGCTCAAGCCGCCCTGGCGCCGACGCGGATGTGTTCTCCAGGCGCAAGGCCGTCACGGACTGCCCCTGCTCGCGCAACGCATCATACCAAAGACGGGCTGCCATTGGTGGTTCGAGATGCACAGTTCCGGTCACGCCATAAGGTGTCGCCAGAGCGCCCGACATCGCTTCAACCGCAATCTCCTCGGACAGTCCCAGTATGATGATCGTGTCAGTACGTTCTGGTAGCGGTTGCACACGCAGAGACACCTCAACCAATGCCGCCAGCGTGCCCCAACTGCCCGTCAACACACGGGCAAGATTAAACCCATCAGCGCCCCGCGTGACAGCTCCACCGATCTGCAGAACCTCGCCAGTTCCAGCGACCGCTTTCAGGCCAACCACGCTGTCGCCAATCCCGGCGCCAGCAATCCGGCGACTACCAGCAAGGTTCGAACCAATGACACCACCAATTGTCGCGCGCCCGGGCTCTTCGCCAAATAATGATGCAACATCGATCGGCTCAAATCCCAACATCTGCCCGCGCCCGACAAGCTCTCGCTCGATATCGGAGATCAGGCAGCCAGCTTGAACCGTGATCATCCGCTCTGTTGGGTCGAAGGAGCGAATGCCACGCAGGACGTGCGTTGATATCGTTGCAGCCGCCGTCCGCGGGCGGCCGAACTTTGCTTTTGAATGGCCACCAATGATTTCAACCGGCGTGCCATTGGCGGTCGCCTCGGCGAGAAATGACGCGAGTTCCCAGTCTGCAGCAGGACGCAACACGGAATTCAAAAGTCGTCTCCCCCTGCAGTTCTATCGCCCGCCGCCGGTACAATACAGCACCAGCGCAGCACATCGCCTCTATTGCCCGCCTCGAAGTCATCAAACAACCGCAGATTGGACCACCTGATCGGCGAGCGGATAGACCTTACCGTTACTCAGCAGCCATTCTGTGTCGAACGTCGACTTTAAACGCATGCCAAACACCAAATCAGACTCTGCAAGCTGATAGCTCATTACGTCCCGTTTAGCGACCCCAACGCCATGCTCTCCCGCCAGCACACCGCCAATTTGAGCGCACATCCGCGCAACATCTGCCATCGCGTCAGCAACCCGGCCAATATCCTCAGAATTGCTGCCATCGTAGAGTAAAACTGACCGCACAATGCCTTCAGCAGCACGGCACATGCTTGCACCGCGCAACCCATACCGGGTCGCAATGCTGCCAATTTCCGTCATCGCCTCCACCAACTTGGCAGGTGGTACAGCAATATCAACGCATCGAACGGTTCCAAGCCGTCCCAAGCCCGTGAACGCGGCATTGAAGGTCGCCCAACTGCGCGCAACCTGTGCCTGATCTGCGATCTCAAGATGCCCAACTGGCGCATAGGCGTCCGCCGCCTGCAGCACCGCTGCACCGAGCTGTTCCGCCTCCTCGGCGCTCCCTTCAACTTCGACCACCAGCACAGCTTCCACATCGCGCGGCAGACCAATGCCCCCGAAATCCTCGCATACCGCGATAACTTCTCGGTCCAAGACTTCCAGGGCGGTTGGAACAATCACGCTGGAAAGTATTTTCCCAGCACATGCAACGGCTGACAAAACACTTTGAAATCCGAGGACAACAAGGCGCCTCGTTTCAGGCTCCGGTACCACCCGCAACGTTGCCTCAACAACAACGCCCAGCATGCCCTCGGCGCCCACCACCAAACCAATCAGATCCAGACCGGAGGCTTCAAGCTCTCCCCCGCCAAGCTCGATGACTTCGCCATCAACAAGTACAATTTTCAGCGCCAGAACGTGCCGACCGGTCGCTCCAACACTCATACCGCGAGCGCCTCCCGCATTGGTTGCGATGTTGCCGCCAATTGTTGAGGCCTGCCAACTCGCCGGGTCAGGTGCAAATCGCAATCCCAAGCCAGCAACTGCCGTTGAAACTGCTGCGTTCGTGATTCCGGCCTCGACCCGAACCATCCGATTAACCGGGTCGACCTCCAAAACATTATTCATGCGAGACAGGCACAACACGATGCCGTCTTCCGCCGCAACCGCGCCACCGACCAACGATGTCCCCGCACCGCGTGGAAACACTTTGAGCCCCACCTCATAGCAATATCGTAATACCTGGGAGACCTCGCGCACCGTTGCCGGCAGCACGACCGCCAGCGGCAGTGCCTGATACGCGCCAAAGGCATCTCCCGCGTAAACGTGGCGCCCTTGTTCGTCGTGCACAACATCGCCAACCGGAACGAGACCGTGCAGATGGGCCACAAATTCGTCACGTCGCAGCACGGTTGCCCGGCTGACCGCAGGCGCAGCTATCGCGTTCATGTGTCTCCCCCAGGTCACCCACTTGTATTTACTAACTGCCCGTTCAACTTCGCGCCAACACTAAGTGCGAATTTGACTAGGTATTCAGTAGACTTCGTAATTATTCGAATAACAGAATATCAAATACAACGAATACGTGACACACTTTCGTCTTGACCGACACAATATGTCTTTTAGGAATAGGATCTAGTTCTCAGTCAAGATAATTCATTCAAAGGAACACAATGTGACAGCGATTAGTGATCTCGACATTTTCGCTCGCGTCGCACGCACTGGCAACATGTCAGCTGCAGGTCGCGAAATGGGCCTATCACCAGCTGTCGTATCAAAACGAATTAGCCTGCTCGAAGATCGCCTCGGCGCCCGCCTTTTCCAACGCACCACCCGCCACCTGACATTAACCGAAACGGGCGATGGCTACTTCAAGCGCGTCGTCGACATTCTTAGCTTGGTCGAGGAGGCCGAAGATTTCGTCAACCGGCGCAACACCAAGCCGCGCGGTCACTTAAAAATCACAGCCCCAACAGCCTTCAGTCGATTGCACGTGACCCCTCACTTGCCCGAATTCCTCAACCGATATCCCGAGATTGATATCGATTTCCAGATCACCGACAACCTCGTAGACATAATCCGCGAAAACTTTGATGTCGCAATCCGGATCGGCGAGCTGGAGGATTCCTCACTCGTTGCCAAGAAGCTTGCGTCCGAAGAACGCGTCCTGTGCGCAGCACCAAGCTACCTGGAAGCGTTTGATGCCCCAAAAGAGCTAAGCGACCTCGAAATGCACAACTGCCTTTCCGCCGGCGCCCTGGACGTCTGGCGTCTCGAGGGCCCCGACGGTCCACAACAGTTTCGAGCCAAAGGCAATATCCGCTCAAATTCATGCGAGTTGATCCGTGAAGCCGTCTTCGCCGGGATTGGCATCAGTCTGCTGTCGCTTTGGGATGTCGGACCAGCAATCAAAAGCGGTGAACTAAAGGTCGTGCTGCCAGAGTATCGGGGCATGTCGACGGACGCGATATACGCCGTCTACCCAAGCCGGGACTTTATGCCGTCCAAGGTCAATGTGTTCATTGAATTCTTGACCGATCTCTATGGCTTGGAGCCTTATTGGAAATCTGACATCGATCCAAAGTCAGCCAAAGGCACCAAGGCAATCATCGACAAAAACAAGAAAAAAGCCTGATCATTCAGACCTCGCCAGATCAGAGCTCAAAAACGCCCGCTCTTCGAGAATAGCAGGCGGTCTGCCGACATAGGTCCCAAAACGTCAATGGGGAGCGGCAGAAGTGCCTACTTCTTCTTGCGATATGGCTGCAGGCACCGCTGCAGGCACGCCTCAAACTTTTGGGTACATGAAGCAGCGCCCTTCTTAGCGATGCGGCACGCATTCTGCTTATCCTTGCAGTGTTGGCATGGGTTGGCCACTGCCGGTTCTGATGTAAACGGCGCCGCGCCGACCGACAGCATGACAGCCAATGCGCCTGCCACAATCATTGGTTTCACTACACGATAAAACACAGAAAGTTCTCCGCCAAAGCGATCCGTCCTCCAGCGCCAATTCAGGCGTCGCACGCAGCTCACCACCTCAGGTCAGCCGTCAAAGGACAGTTCAGTTAAGTTCAGCAGCGACATTACCAACGCCAGCATGAATGCAAGCTGAACCGGATCTGTTAAAACGCATACTCGGCGTAAATTCGGCGCATATCACCACCCCACGACTTGTCCAGCTTGGCGAGCAGCTCGTCGGCTGGCACTTGCCCCGATGCCACAACCTCTTCGGCGAATTCAAGAAACATCGTCTCGTCTTCCCCTTTGGAGTTGAGCCGCCGGCGTGCTTTCAGGCCATCTGCCGAAATCGCCACCACATCTCGCGCCACATCGCGCAACGTACCGCCACGGAAAGGCGTTGCCAACGCCAACTCAGGCACCTGATTGCGCAGGGTCTGGCGCTCCTCCGCCGTCCAGTCTTTAACGAGCTGCCAGGCAGCTTCCAGAGCGGCTGGATCATACAGCAGGCCAACCCAGAACGCAGGTAACCCGCAAATTCGGCGCCAAGGACCACCATCCGCGCCCCGCATTTCCAGGAAGCGCTTAAGACGAACCTCTGGGAATAGGGTCGTCAGATGATCCGACCAATCCTCAATCGTTGGCAGCTCGCCCGGCAGCTGTTCGAGTCCACCTTCAAGGAATTTCCGGAACGACGCTCCGGCCACATCGATATACTCGCCATCGCGATAGACAAAATACATCGGCACATCAAGGGCGTAGTCCGCATACCGCTCGTAGCCCATGCCGTCTTCGAAGGCGAACGGCAGCATCCCGGTCCGGTTGCCATCCGTGTCCCTCCAGATGCCACTGCGCAACGACTTGAACCCGTTCGGCTTACCCTCGGTGAACGGCGAACTGGCAAACAACGCCGTCGCCAAAGGTTGTAGTGCCAGTGACACTCGCAACTTTTTGACCATGTCGGCTTCGTTCGCAAAGTCGAGGTTCACCTGGATCGTACACGTCCGATACATCATGTCGTGTCCACGCGAGCCAACTTCCGGCATGTAGCGCGTCATAACCGCATAACGCTTCTTTGGCATCGTCGGCATCTGCGCAAGCGTCCAGTTCGGCGTAAAGCCGGTACCGAGAAAACCAATCCCGAGCCGCTCGCCGATTTCCAGACATTCACTCAGATGATTACCCGCCTCGGCACATGTTTCGTGCAGCGTTGCGAGCGGCGCACCAGAAAGCTCAAACTGCCCACCAGGCTCAAGCGAAATCGTCTCGGGAATATCGGAACCGCTAGCACGTTTCAGCGCAATGATCGTCTCACCTTCACGGATCGCCTCCCAACCATAGTCGGCCATCAAGGCTTCCATCAATGCGCGAATACCGGAGTCGCCCTCATAGCCAACAGGCGTTAGATCCGACGTGTTAAACACGAATTTTTCGTGCTCAGTTCCGATACGCCAATCGCTTACCGGTTTCTCGCCGGCAGCAATCCACTGGACCAAATCATCACGATTTTCAATGAGTGGGCTTTCAGCCCCAACCTCTTTCGTCGACATTACAGTCTCCCACCGCGTTGCTCATATAATCCGGCGGGTTTCAAGTGGCACCCGATTCCAGCATCTGTTATGACGACCCTATACCCAAGCCGCAAGATAGTTCGCAATAACACTGTAATCAGCAGGACCAATCAATCAGCAAGCCCCGATCAATCTCCTGATCAGTGCCAATCCCCGACAACCGCATTAACCAACGCCAGCAAGGCCACCGCCGCCGTATCAGCGCGCATAACCCGGGGCCCAAGTGACAGCACGCGGGTCTGCGGCTGTGCCTGGATGAGTTTGCGCTCAGACGCCGAAAACCCACCTTCCGGCCCGACAATCACGGCAACCGGCGCACCCCGTTCAATCCCATCGAACACCCTCAACGGCGACGTAACCTCAGCTGCCTCATCCGCAAAAAACAGCGACCGCTCCGGCGCACAGGTCGCCAGAGCTGCGCTAAGCTTGCATGGCTCTCGCACCTCGGGCACGCGCAATACGCCGCACTGCTCAACCGCTTCAATCACGTTGGAGCGCATCCTGTCGGTATTGACGCGACCAACCATTGTACGCTCCGTCAGCACAGGTTGCATCGACGCAACCCCCATTTCCGTCGCCTTTTGAACCATGTAGTCGAGCCGTGCCCGCTTCAATGGCGCAAACAGATAATCAATATCAGGTCCCGCCAACTGCACCCGAAGCTGCTCGACAACGCTGAGATCACAATCGCGTTTACTACGTGGTTCTATCCGGCACAGCCATTCGCCGTTACGACCATTGAACACCAGGATCTCATCGCCCGCACCGAGCCGCATAACTCGCAGCAGATAATTCGCCTGCTCTTTATTGCAGGTAACCGTCGCGCCAGCCGCCAAATCCGCATCGACATACAAGCGCTGTGAGCGAAAGTCATGAATTGCCATAGTTTCTGTATCCCGCGCTCCGTCACACGCCGCTCTGGCGCCTCATGCAGGGTCAATTCGCCCAATCGAAAAACCAACGGCCGCAATCAATGCTATGACAGAAAACGCGCCCGTCATGAAAGACCGTTCGATGTCCAGCAATCGCCCAGAACTTGGCCACAACCACGGTCCCGAGCTCAGTCCGCAACTCGGGCCCCAATTCGGCCCCCAACTCGGCATGATCGCAGATGCCGGACCAGCCAACTGGGTCGATACATACGCACCAAACGCGCTGAAACCATACTGCAAACTGGCGCGCTATGACCGCCCGATCGGCACCTGGCTGCTGTTGCTACCATGCTGGTTCGGCCTCGCCTTCGCCCAACTGGCCGGCGCTGCCACCGAACTCTACTTCAGCTATTATATCTTGTTTGCAATTGGTGCCATTGCAATGCGCGGCGCCGGATGCACCTGGAACGACATTGTCGATCGGGATTTTGATGGCCGGGTCGAACGCACAGTGCTCCGTCCAATTCCGGCCGGTCAGGTCAGCGTCCGGCAGGCAATTGTGTTTGGGGTTCTGCAGTCGCTCGCAGGCCTTGTCGTTTTGCTCCAGTTCAACGCCTTCACAATCTGGCTTGGCATTGCATCACTGGCACTGGTCGCGATCTACCCGTTTGCCAAACGCTTTACCTACTGGCCACAGTTCGTTCTTGGCATGACGTTCAACTGGGGAATTTTGGTTGGCTGGGCTGCCACCAACGGCTCACTCGAGACGGCGCCTCTGTTGCTTTATGTCGGCGCCATCGCCTGGACCATCGGCTACGACACCATCTACGCCCATCAAGACAAGGAAGATGATGCGTTGCTTGGGCTCAAATCAACCGCGCTGCGTTTCGGCACACAAACGCCCTGGTGGTTGACCGGCTTCTACGGCCTCACGCTTTGCCTGTGGCTCTCCGCCGCCAATATGATTGACGCCGGCAAGTTCACTTATATCGCCCTCGCGCTCATCGCGGCGCACTTCACCTGGCAAATCCTGAGCCTGAAGATAAACGACTCCAGTAATTGCCTAACGCGGTTCAAGTCAAATCGCGAAGCGGGGCTGCTGCTCTGTCTCGGGCTGATCCTCGATACACCATTCGCATGGTGATGCGCCTCAAAAAGCCCAATCTTCGGGCAACTTAAGGCTCTTACTAAACGAGACACGCTTTAAATTACTCACGGCGCAGTATATCATTCACGATCCGCGACGCGACACCATTGGCGCGAAACGTGCCAAGCACTTCAGCTGGATCATAAACGTTTTCCACCCAATCAAAGAATGCCATCGGTGTTTGCTTATTGAACTCAATGTAGCAAGCAAAAAAGTGGTCCAAAACGCCCGTATCTGCCTGTTTGAAATGACCGAATCTGAACGAGAGCTGCTTCGCGGCCTGCTCAATCGTCTGCCCTTCGACGAGATGCATATAAAGTACACTCATCAATCCGGCTCGGTCCGCGCCAGATTTGCAATGTATGAGGATTGGATACTCAACCCGCTCCAATAGAGCGCGTGCCCCCCGCAATTCGCCAAGGCTCGGGGCTGCACGTGAGCGCAATACGCAATTCTCAAAGGCCAGGCCCAGCCGCTTGCACGCTGCCACCTCCAGCCAATAGCTGCCGCTCATGCGCTCGCCACGAAGATTGACAATTGTCTTAATCCCAAGACGCTTGAACCCGGCGAAATTGTGGGGTGCGGGTTGCGCAGCCCGCCATGCTTTCGCGCCCAGGCGATGCTTATTCAAATAGAACAAGCGAAAAATGCCATGATCCACAAACATCAGATCGAGATAGCTCGCCGTCGGCCCAAGCGATTTGCGCAACCAATTCGGCGAATGGTCCAGCAAGGCTTGTCGGCTCGCGGTCGAATAGCGGCGCACCAGCTGTTTCAATGGTTTAGCGATTGTCGCCACCTAAAATCCTCGAACGGCACATACCAGGAGGTGGCCGACTTCCACGCTGGGAATTGATGATTGCCATTTGCAAACGCTGCATATCCGCTATAGAGACGCTATTCAAGCTTCACTAGTGCCTGAACCGAACGGGACGGCAAGCCGACGGTCGACTGCGCCGCACTGAATAACTGCGCAAACCAACTGTCAACGCGAACCAAGTATCGGCTCAGTACTGAGGCCGAACTCGTGGCCCACTTTGAGAAACGCCCGAGATGGCCGGATACACCTTCGACAAATACAAACGCAACCGAATCGCTGGCCGTCTCGCCGCACGGTATATTCGTTTTGTGAAAAAGTCGTCGTCTGTCGTCTCTGATCCGGCTGATCCTCACGCTCTGTTGCGCAGTAACCATCCTTATATACTGGCAATGTGGCACGGTCAGTTCATGTTGCTGGCACCATTTGCCCCGCCAGAACTACCGGTTGCCAACATGGTCGCGCGCCACGGCGACGCAGAGATCATTGGCGAGGCCCTCAAAGCGTTCGATATGGACCTCGTACGCGGCGGCGGCGCTGCCGGCCGCCGCAAAGACCGCGGCGGTCTGCATGCCTTCCGGGAGGCACTACGGCTGCTCGATCAAGGTACAGCGATTGCCATGACCGCCGATGTCCCTCCTGGCCCAGCCCGCACGGTCGGTGATGGCATCATCAAACTCGCACAAATGTCCGGGCGCCCGATTATCCCCGTCGCAACAGCCTCTTCACGATATCGCGCGCTCGATACGTGGAGCCGGATGACGATCAATCTGCCGTTTTCACGCATCGGCGTCACACACGGCGCCCCCATCTTAGTTGCATCTGATGCCGATAGCGCGGCTTTCGAACAAGCACGACAAGCCATTGAGACGGGCCTCAATGAGGCAACCGAGCGGGCTTACCGTCTGGCGGGTGCGGATGCGGCGAACGTTCTGCCACATGCAGCCATGACGGTTGATGATCCCCCCGCCCCGACAAATATCTCGCTCCGTCTATACCGCGTGGCAACGCGAGCACTTACTCCGGCCCTACCGTTGGTGCTTGGCTATCGCGAACGTCAAGGCAAAGAGGAGCATTCACGGCGCAGCGAACGCCTTGGCATCGCATCACACCTGCGCGGCGCTGGTGAACTCGTCTGGCTTCACGCCGCAAGCGTCGGCGAAACCAACGCCGTACTGCCTTTGATGGACGAACTACGCCGGCAACGGCCACATGTGCGTTTTCTGCTCACAACCGGGACGGTCACGTCAGCCGCATTAGCGCGTGACAGGCTACCTGAGGGCGACATCCATCAATACGCACCGCTCGATGCGCCGGCCTACATGGCACGATTTCTGGACCATTGGCGCCCGGATCTGGTCGCGTTGACCGAGTCTGAAATCTGGCCGAACACGATCATTGCGTGCCATGATCGCGGCATTCCAATTGCACTCGTGAACGCCCGAATGTCCGAACGCTCCTATAAGCGCTGGCGCAAAAACCGCCGCACGGCACGCCCCCTTTTCAGCCGCATCCGGTTGATCCTCGCGCAAAACGAGCGGCTCGCGCGCCGCTTCCGCGAACTCGGCGGCCGCAACGTGACCATCGCTGGCAACCTCAAGGTTGACGCACCGCCGTTGCCCATCGATGACGCAGCCCTTGCCCAATTGCGCAGCCAAATCGGCGATCGGCCCGTCCTTCTAGCGGCCAGCACCCACCCCGGCGAAGACGAACAAGTCATCGAAGCTTTCCAGACGTTAAAAGCCAATCATCCGGATTTGCTTTTAATCCTGGCACCACGCCATCCAGATCGCGGCCAAGCCCTAGCTGACCTGTCAGCGCGCGCCGACTTAACCGCTGTTCGCCGTCAGGCCAACAAGCCAATCACGCCCGACTTGAACGTGTATGTGGCTGATACCGTTGGTGAAATGGGCTTGTTCTACTCATTGGCCAGCGTCGCATTTGTCGGCGGATCGCTAATCGAGCGTGGCGGCCAGAACCCGATCGAAGCAATCCGCTTCAAGACGGCCGTTCTGACCGGCCCATCACAATACAACTTCGCAGACGCCTATGGAGAACTGCGCCGCCGTGATGGCGTCGTCGAGGTCCTTAATGCACAGGACATCTCATTGACCACGGAACGCCTCCTGACAGACGATGCAGCTCGTGCGCAGTTGCTCAGCAATGCTGCAAATGGCCTAGACGCAATGGTTGGTGCGCTCAAAGTAACAGCTGCTGGCCTCAACGCCCTCTTGCCTGCCCCCGAAGACACCACCGAACCAGATGAGAGGTTGACGCGTGCCTCTTAAGGAGCCGGATTGGTGGTACAATAGTGACGCGCTGCAACAAGCACGGCTGCTCGGCCCCTTAGGCTACATCTACGGACGGGTCGCGGCGCATCGGCTAAAATTCGCCCAGCCCTACACGTCCATCATTCCAGTTATTTGCGTCGGCAATTTTACAGCCGGCGGCACCGGCAAAACACCACTGACGATCCTGCTTGCCGAGCATCTGCGTGCGATCGGCGAACGGCCGGCCTTACTTACGCGCGGCTATGGTGGCTCGGTACGTGGGCCCCACCTCGTCAATCCAACAACCGACAATGCTCTGCGTACTGGCGACGAAGCCCTGCTCCTTGCCCGCCGCGCACCAACGATTGTGTCCCCAAATCGTGCTGCCGGTGCACGGTTTATAGAATCGATCCGCCACAACACACCAACCGTTATCGTCATGGACGACGGACTGCAAAACCCCTCGATTGCAAAGATGCTGCGGATCGCGGTTGTCGACGCCAGGCGCGGCATCGGCAACGGCCAGGTCATCCCCGCTGGCCCCCTCCGCGCGCCTTTGATTGACCAGCTCGACGTCGCCGATGCCATCATCATCAACGCCGGACCGATGCAGACGGTAGGCGAGCCGATCATTTCTGATCACCTCATCCAGATATTCGAGCGGGCACGGTTTTCAGGGCCAATCCTGCGCGGCGGCATCGTTCCGCGCACCAACCTGGATGACCTCAAAGGAAAGTCCGTTCTCGCGTTTGCCGGTATTGGCCATCCCGAACGGTTTTTCGATACCCTCCGGCTCGGCGGCGTTGATGTCGCTGAAGCTGTGTCCTTCAAGGATCATCACTTCTTCGACGCTGGCGACGCGGAAAGACTACTGATCCGCGCCAAAGCAATCGGCGCACAACTCGTCACCACAGAGAAAGACCACGTCCGCTTGCTCAGCTACGAAGACCAGCGCGGCGAACTAGCAACCCTGGCCATTCCACTCGATATCAAGATGTCACTGCCCGACGCAGATATGAGCATCCTTGCCGACCTGGTCGATCAGGCCATCAAACCGGACGATCTGATCGCCGACCAGCTACGACGCTTCGAGCCTTAGCTCACACATCCCCAGCATCGGCTTCAGCCAGACACTCCAGATGCCGTGCCAGCGAGGCTCGGGCATCAACGTAAGCTTCCTGGCGGGCTACGCTCCAATAGCGCAAATCGGCAATCGCGATCTGTTGGCCTGTTACGGCACAACGCACAAATTCGCCGGGCGACATAATGTGATAGTCGGCATCCGCATAGCGAATACGCGCTTCTGTCTTGGCCCCGAATAGATTGTTAATGTGGTCCATCACACTCATGTCCGTCTGTCACGATTTCAATACTCTGGCGGGTGTTGTGTCGCCTGATACGCGAACGGTCAAGCACTCGCTTAAAACAAGGTACCCTGCTTGTCGCGCGCAGACGGCTTAACCTTCGGTTTGGTGCGGGTCTTGGTCGGCTCTGGATGATCACCTGCCGGCACTCCGGTCGCAACTGGGCGGGTCGGATACGCCGTTACCTCTTGCGCCATGGCCTCTTTCGCCGTGCCCTCCTCGGCTGCCGGCTGTTGCCCATCAATCGACGGCTTTCCGCCAACCTCACCGCCATCAACTATGGCACCACGTGCCCCATCGTGGAACTGCAGCATGATCGCAGAATTCGCCTCGAGGCTGGCAGCACCGCGCAGCATCCGTCCATCAGCTGTCCGCACCAATGCATAACCGCGCTTCAGTACACTCTGATAACCAAGCGTCGCCAGCAGTTGCGTTTGCGTATTGAGCGCAGCTCTTCCTTGATTAGTCCACACTGTCATACTCCGGCCAAGACGCGCCGTCGCCGTACCAAGCCGTTCACGTGACCGGACCACTCGCATGCGCATCACTTCCGGTCGAAGCCCCGCATCGATCCGCGTCAGCGCACTACGGCGCCCCGCTGCAATCTGGCGCAATGCATCGCGCAGATGCCGACCCGCCCATTCCACCGCATCGCCGCCGCGCTGTAACCGTGCCGTCAGCAGCCCCGGCGTCAGACGCACACTCGTGCGCGTAAACCGCATCGCATGGGCCCGAGCATTCGCGAGCAACGCCGATCCAAGACGGCGTTCGACAGAATCAAACCGTTGCCGCGGCAGCGCCGTCAGCTCTTCCAGGCGTGGCAATCCTCGTGCTGCTGCAAGCAGATGGCTCCGTGCTGTTTCGAGGCGCCGCCGCGCACCATGCTTCATGCGCTGGCCAAGATCATCATTCTGCGCCAGCAGGTCAGCATACTTCGGCACCGCCCATTCCGCAGCCTTGGTCGGCGTCGGCGCCCGCGCATCGGCAACCAGATCAACCAGCGTCCAATCGGTTTCGTGCCCAACTGCCGAGATCACCGGGATCGTGCTCTCCGCCACCGCCCGAACAACAGCTTCCTCATTGAATCCCCAAAGGTCTTCCAGGCTACCACCACCGCGCGCCACAATCAGCGTATCGGGACGCGGCACCAGGCTGCCCGTTTCTCCCAGCGCATTAAAGCCACGGATCGCATTGGCCACCTCGGCAGCCGACGTCTCGCCCTGCACCCGCACCGGCCAGACGATTACGTGCGCTGGAAACCGTTCATTAAAACCATGCAGCATGTCGCGGATCACCGCCCCCGTCGGCGACGTAATGATCCCAATCACTTTTGGCAGAAACGGCAGCGGCTGCTTGCGCGCATTCTCAAACAGCCCTTCGGCGGTGAACTTGCGCTTGCGTTCTTCCAGCAACGCCATCAGCGCACCGACACCTGCCGGCTCCATCGACTCGATAACGATCTGATATTTCGATGAATTCGGATACGTCGTCACGCGCCCCTGCGCGATGACTTCCATGCCCTCTTCCGGCTTCATCTTGAGTTTCGAATAAACCCCGCGCCAGACCACAGCATCGATCTTGGCGCGCTCATCTTTCAAGCTAAAATAGCAATGCCCCGACGAATGCGGCCCCCGAAAGCCGGATATCTCACCTCGAATACGGACATGCCCAAAGCCGTCTTCAACCGCGCGCTTAATCGCACCGGCCAGATCCGACACGGAAAATTCCGCCGCATTCGTCGCAACTCCACCTTCAAGTGCCAAGGAATCTGATTTTGATTTGGATTTAGCCATATACAGTCGCTTCGCTGATCTACGGGATGTCGCGTTTTAATGGGTTCACAATGCGCCTTAAAACGCCCACTCTTCGGGCGATTTAAGTATCCGATTAAACGCGACGTGCCTTAAGGCCCGGACCCAGTCATTCGAGTCGCACGTTTATACACCATCCAGGCGCCAAAGCGGCGGCAACAGAGCCACGGTTCAGGATGTTCGGTTTGCTCTCACGCAATCGCCTCTCCAGAGGGGGCCCCTCGGGCCCAGCCCAAAACGAGATAAATTGAAGCGCTGACACACCCCATAGAGTCACCCCGGTGCTTGTCACCGGGGCCCATCGTGCCACCAGCACAATCTTTGCGAACGTGGCAAACCGCGCCGCGCACCGTGTGATCTTGCCAAACTCAACGCATCTCCCAGACGAGAAATGGGTCCCGCCAACAAGTGCCGGGATGACGCCTTTGGGTGACGCGAGACAGCGCAGACAATCTCAACCAGACAGCACTGGAACAAACCTGAGAATGACAATCGAGAGGTATCTGCAGCCGCGCTAAACCCTTACCACTCAATCCAATCAGGCAGCCACGGGCCGCGCTTCATCGCGCACTTGCGTCCGATGCATCCGCCGCCGCAACGCCGGATCAAGCGGCCCTCGCCGATGCAGCGTGCAACGGTTATCCCAGATCACCAGATCGCCCGCCTGCCAGCTTTGCGTCCAGGTATGTGCGCCATTCTCGATATGCGCCCAAAGCTCATCCAGCAACGCATCACTCTCAGCGTCCGACATGCCGACAATCCAAGCGTTCGGTCTCCGTCCAAGATAAAGCGCTTCCCGCCCCGAAACCGGATGCCGCACAATCAACGGATGCACAGCCCCTGGCCGCTCTTCGTTGGAATAACTTTCCTGCAAGCCAGCTCTCAACTGCCCAGCCGAATTGCGTGTCGCATCGTGCTTGCACTCGCGCCCTTCGATGCGCGCCCGCAACGCCGCCGGCAACGTTTCCAGCGCCGCATACATATTATAGAACGCCGTATCACCACCTTCTGCCGGCACCTCGATGCCATAAAGCAAACTCGCTTTCGGCGGCAGATCCTTGTAGCTCATGTCCTGATGCCACACGAGTTCCGAGTTGCCGAGCCCACCAATCGGCACGTCGCCCTCGACAATATTCGAAATCACCGCAATCTCTTTGCGGTCCGGATGATACGGAATATTCGTCGGCCGCACCGGCGCATTATCGAGCTCACCAAACCGCGCCGAAAACCGGCACAACGCTTCATCATCGAGCTGCTGCCCACGAAACCGCAGCACCGCGTGATCCCGCCATGCGTCGGCAATCATTTGGAACGCAGCATCATCGATCGGCTGGCTCAGATCCA
Organism: uncultured Hyphomicrobiaceae bacterium; assembly: GCA_905480435.1. Classification (GTDB taxonomy): domain Bacteria; phylum Pseudomonadota; class Alphaproteobacteria; order Rhizobiales; family Hyphomicrobiaceae; genus CAJQQK01. The sequence continues at coordinate 34,569 of CAJQQK010000206.1, forward strand.
CACCGGCAACATCCGCCCCTAGCGACGCCCCATTCGGCTTAATTTCAACAACCATAACTTCCTCCAAGGAGATTTGCCGTAATCGAACCGCGCTTCGCCAAGCAGGTCAATCAGATCGCAACCGCGGCTCCAATTTATCACGGCTGTGACGGCCAAACCGAACCGTCAGGAAGTGACACGCCGCCCCGGCAACGCCGCCAATTGCAGAGAAGGTCAAAAATAGTTGAGCGTACGCTATCAATTCAGAGTCATATGGCAGAAGCCACGGTATCATACACGCCGTGGCCAAAAAGCCAGCCAACAACGCCAACAGCCACCGAGGTATCTTCGTCACGCAACTACGATCAAAAAAATTAACGACAACACCACAAATTAATGCCGGAAGAGTACCTGCCAGGTAACTGCCAACCAGCAGAATGGCAACGGTCTCCTCAAAATTCCCTGAACCAAAAAAAGCATCTGCCGCTTTGACGAACCCCCGTTGATCACCCAACAGCTCAACCAGCATGACCAAAACGAATCCAATCAACGGGCCCACCAACCCGAACACAAATATCGTACGACATGAGTTCGACCCTATACGCGTCGCGCGATCGGCAGCTTCTTCAACATCCATCAAGCACTCCCGATCAATATCCCCGCCGCGAACACCAACGCACCGCCAACGACCACCTGCAGTGCCGCGCGCCAAAACGGCGTATCCATCCAGCGGTTCTGGATCCACGCAATCGCCCACAATTCAATAAACACGACGACCATCGCGACCGTCGTTGCCGTCCAAAAATCCGTAATCAAATAGGGCAACGCATGACCAAGCCCACCGACCGTCGTCATAATCCCAGACGCAAACCCACGCTTAATCGGCGAGCCACGCCCCGAGAGCTCACCATCATCTGATGCAGCCTCTGTGAAGCCCATCGAGATGCCGGCACCAACCGAAGCTGCCAACCCAACGAGAAACGTCGTCCAGGTATCGTGCGTCGCAAACGCCACCGCGAAAATCGGTGCCAGCGTCGAAACCGAACCATCCATCAGCCCGGCAAGGCCCGGCTGCACCCACGTCAGAATGAACTGCCGGTGCGCCTGCTTTTCCTCGCGCGCCTTCGCGTCGTCGCCAACGTGCTCCTGCTCAAGCCGGTTCGCGGTATCGACATGCCCAGCCTCAGCCGCCGCCAGATCGCCGAGCAGTTTGCGCGTATCCGCATCCGTGGTGTGCTTGGCCGCGTTCTCATAAAACCGCGCAGCAGCCTCTTCCATGTTGGTTGCTTCTTCGCGGATCCGCTCAATGCCGAGGTTCTCAACCAGCCACACCGGTCGCCTCGCATAAAAGCCCGCAACATGCTCGCGCCGGATCAACGGGATCGTATCGCCAAAACGCTTCTTGTGCAGCTCAATCAGCCGATGCCGGTGTTGGTCTTCTTCTTCGGCCATGCCATCGAACATCTTCGCGCTGTCGGGAAACTCCGCACGCAGCAGTTCGGCATAGGACCGGTAGATCCGCGCATCATCTTCCTCCGATGACACCGCCAGCGCGATGATCTCCTGCTCGCTCAATTCCGAAAACCGACGGCGAGACAAAATGGCAGGCAGCATCGCGAAACTCCGCTTATTTAGAATAGTTCTAACTTATGATTTCGATCGAGCGTAGGCAACCCGGAGCGTGGGCCTTATGCCGTCCCCAATTGTCTCTGTGCAAGATTGTCTCGGTGAGTCTTCCCTTTATAGTGTGTTACACACAGCACACACCGCGCGATCTCGACCGAATCAGGCCAAATATCTAGTACTTGTGTTTGGCACCTTGCAGTCGCCGTATGCGGGCTTATTGAGTTCTGGAATGGCACCATCCGGCGTCATTCTCCCCTAGGAAATGCTAATCGAGCGGAACGATAAATGGTCAAGATTGCCGTTACGGCTGAAGCGGGTGACGAACCTCGCGTCGCCATTTCGCCGGAAACTGTAAAGAAATTCGTCGGCCTCGGCTGTACGGTCACGGTTGAAAAGGGTGCTGGCGAGCGCTCTCGGTTTTCCGATGCCGCGCTTCAAGCAGCCGGTGCCGAAATCGCGGGCTCTAGCGCCGATACCATCAAAGATGCCGATGTTCTCCTAACTGTCGCGCGTCCATCTTCCGACAATATCAACGCGCTCAAATCAGGCGCGATCGCCGTCGCCATGATGGACCCATTCGGTGATCGCGGCGCGCTCGATGCCATGGCCGGCACTGGCGGCACGTCCTTCACCATGGAATTCATGCCGCGCATTTCCCGTGCGCAATCCATGGACGTACTGTCATCCCAGGCCAACCTCGCCGGCTACAAAGCCGTCGTTGATGCCGCCTCGATGTTTGAACAAGCCATGCCGATGATGATGACAGCAGCCGGCACCGTGCCAGCGGCCAAACTCTTTGTCATGGGCGTCGGCGTTGCCGGCCTGCAAGCGATCGCAACCGGCCGCCGCCTCGGCGCCATTGTCACCGCAACCGACGTACGCCCTGCCACCAAGGAACAAGTCGCCTCGCTCGGCGCCAAGTTCATCGCAGTTGAAGACGATGAGTTCAAGCAAGCGCAGACAGCCGCCGGCTACGCCAAACCGATGTCGGAAGCCTACCAGCAAAAGCAGGCTGAGCTTGTCGCCGAACACATTGCCAAGCAGAACATCGTTATCACCACAGCGCTGATCCCAGGCCGGCCAGCGCCAAAGCTGATCACCAAAGCCATGGTCGAGAGCATGCAGCCAGGCTCGATCATCGTCGATCTCGCAGCCGAACGCGGCGGCAACTGCGAGGTGACCCAAGCCGGCGACATCGCCGAACATCATGGCGTGCGCATCGCCGGGCCAATCAATCTCGCCGGCGCTGTTCCGGTCAACGCATCCGCACTCTACGCCCGCAACCTGCTGACCTTCCTGACGCCATTGATCGACAAGGAAGCTGGCAAACTCGAAATTGATTGGGAAGATGAACTTGTCCAGGGCACGTTGCTCACCAAGGACGGCAAAGTCGTCCATCCTAACTTGCAGCCTAAAGAAGGAGCGTAACCCATGCGTGCCATCTATTCATTGAGCACCGCCGCCGCCCTCATAGCAGTCCCGACAGCCGCATTCGCAGCTGGCAGCGCTGGTGGCGACGTTGATCCTGCGATCTACCGCCTGATGGTCTTCGTCATCGCAATCTTCGTTGGCTACTACGTCGTCTGGAGCGTCACGCCAGCTCTGCACACACCACTGATGGCTGTCACCAACGCCATCTCATCCGTCATTGTTGTCGGCGCCCTGCTTTCTGTTGGCGTTCTCGCTGTCGGCTCCGGCTCTGGTGTCGCGCGCTTTTTCGGCTTCCTGGCGTTGATCTTAGCTTCCGTCAACATTTTCGGCGGCTTCCTCGTCACGCACCGCATGCTCGCCATGTACAAGAAAAAAGAGCGCTAGCGGCAACGTGGCGAGACCCAATCAATGAAACTGCCAGCATTCTTCGAGCCGATCGTTTTCGGCCTGCTTTTGTCAGGACTGATGTCACTGGTCGTCTCCGGCATCGCAACTTGGAATGCCCTCGGCTTCGTCGCGGATTTCACGCCACGCTGGCTTGAGAGCTGGTTGTTTGCCTGGGCGGTTGCGTTTCCATCTGTCCTCGTCATTGCCCCCCTTGTCCGCCGCATCACCCGCACTCTGGTTGCCCGCCCAACACCGAATTAAGCCGACGCAATAGCACTACAACAGCATCGATCACGACCGCGTGGTCTGCCCCAAAAGGTCCGAAAGCTCATGTCAGCCAACATCGTTGCCCTTCTCTACCTCGCATCCGGTGTCTTGTTCATTCTGGCACTGCGCGGCCTTTCGAGCCCGGAAAGCTCCCGCCAGGGCAATTTCTACGGCATGCTCGGCATGGCGATTGCCGTCCTCACCACCATGATGAGCCTCGGGCAGTACACCTGGGACACCTGGCTGCTGATTATTGCGGGCGTTGCCATTGGTGGCGGCATCGGCGCCTACACCGCCAAACGCATCCCGATGACAGCGATGCCGGAGCTTGTCGCAGCGTTCCACTCCCTTGTCGGCCTTGCCGCTGTCTTCGTTGCAGCCGGCGCCCTCAATGCTCCGGAAGCATTCGGCATCGTCAACGACCTCGGCCAGATCGCCGGCATCAGCTTGTTCGAAATGGCGCTTGGTGCCGCCATTGGCGCGATCACCTTTTCAGGCTCCATCATCGCGTTCGCTAAACTGTCCGGCAAAATGTCCGGCACACCAATCACGCTGCCAATGCGCCATGTCATCAACGCCGGCCTCGCGATCCTACTCGTCGTACTGGTCTACCAATTCTGCATGGGCGGTTCACAGACGCTGTTCTGGGCGATCACCATCCTCGCGCTCGTCCTTGGTGTTCTGATCATCATCCCAATCGGCGGCGCCGACATGCCCGTCGTCGTCTCGATGCTCAACTCATACTCCGGCTGGGCTGCCGCCGGCATCGGCTTCACGCTTGGCAATATCGCCCTGATCATCACCGGCGCGCTTGTCGGTTCTTCCGGCGCGATCCTGTCGTACATCATGTGCAAAGGCATGAACCGCTCCTTCATCTCCGTCATCCTTGGCGGTTTCGGCGGTGAAAGCGCCGGCCCCTCAGCCGACGATGGCATTGTGCGCAACATCAAACAGGGTGGTGCCGAAGATGCCGCCTACATGATGAAGAACGCAGCCAAGGTGATCATCGTGCCAGGTTACGGCATGGCCGTCGCCCAGGCGCAACATGCCCTTCGCGATCTTGCCGACACGCTCAAAAGCGAAGGCGTCGAAGTCTCATACGCGATCCACCCTGTCGCTGGCCGCATGCCGGGCCACATGAACGTGCTACTTGCCGAAGCCAACGTGCCTTATGATGAAGTCTTCGAACTCGAAGACATCAACAACGAGTTCGCCCAGGCTGACATCGCCTACGTTATCGGCGCCAACGACGTCACCAACCCCGCCGCCGAAGAAGATCCTTCTTCGCCAATTTACGGCATGCCCGTCTTGCAAGTATGGAAAGCTGGCACGGTAATGTTCAACAAGCGCTCACTGTCATCCGGTTACGCCGGCATCGACAACCCGCTGTTCTACCGCGACAACACCATGATGATCCTCGGCGACGCCAAGAAAATGACCGAAGAAATCGTCAAATCCATCGACTAACGGGTAAGCACACCACCACCAATCGATGGTCATTTTCGGACTGTCTTACGGCTGAGCGGTTTAGACCAAGATCGCCGCCTCGGGATATCCGCCCCCAAACCACTCCGTCATTCCTGCGCAGGCGGGAACCTAAGCAAGCCACCGCAAATTCGGCGCTTGCGGAAACTTGGCTGGGTCCCCGCCTCCGTGAGAATGACGGAAGCACTGGCAGATCGGCCAAGCGAGCGCCGTGAATTTTGCGAGCCACGCATCGCAATAAACACGCTGTTGAAGCTCTTTTCGCAATTCGTCGATGGGCCCTACTCCGCCCCCTCCTGGGGTTCGATCTTCCGCCCTGGCCGAGACTTATAGCCAGGCAGCGACAACCCGAATATCAGCGCTGCTCCCCGCACCACAAACGTAACGGCAAACGCGATGATCATCGTCACGGCCAGATCCAGCGTCGTCGTCTGCAGCGCAACGAACACGGTCGCCCCCAGCGCAGCCGCTGTAATATAAATCTCCCGCCGCAACAGGATCGACGGCTCCTGGCCAAGAATATCGCGCACGACGCCCCCGACCGTTGCCGAGATCACACCCATCGTCACCGCAATCACTGGACTGGCGCCCACCTCCAACGCCGTGTTCGCACCCGCAACCGAAAACAATCCAAGCCGGATCGCATCAAGCCACAAGATCAACCGATAGCGATTCTGGATGAACTGCGCGGTGAAGAAAACCATGGCAGAAGCAACGAGGCACACGATCACCGGCGTCGCATCACGGACCCAGAACACCGGCACGCCCAGCAACAAGTCCCGCAACGTGCCACCACCAACGCCGGTCACGACGCCAAGCCACAAGAACCCGATGATATCCATCTGCTTGCGCGACGCGACCAGCGCACCAGTCACGGCAAAAACCGCCGACGCCGTCAAATCCACCCCCGTCAACAGCGTCGGGACGACTGCAACGACCGCCTCAAAAGACCGCTCAATATCCATCTAGTCCCGCTTCACGTACCAAGCTTCAATCAACGCGGCGAAAGAAGTCGCAACCAGTCCATGCGGGCGCTGACGATCATTTCAATGCGTATGGATTCAGGTTCGACAGTCTCATAAATGATGACGTGGGATCCGAATCCAAACTGCCGATACCTTCAGCTTAACAGATCAATCGAAAGTCCAAGACCAGGAAATCTGGCGAGAGAATCGAATTGATCAAACAGACCATCAATGTAGACATCAGCTTAGAGTTGACCGAACGCATCCAAGTCGTGCTGGTAGAGTGCACGGATGTCAGATCTAGCTGCATCTGTGAGAATATATTCAGCCATTCTTGGGCGGACGTAGACCTTCGAGAATTTCGTCGCGCGTCATCGATCGCGCTTCCAGCTCATTGCGTCGCTCAAGTTCGGTTGCGATGAGCGCGCGTTTATCATCATCGGACATAGAATGCATAACAGCAAGATCCGCGTCTGTCGGCACAGCGAAAGATGATATCTTCGGTAGCGTATTGGTGTCCATAAAATGATTATACCACGACGCATCAAACGATAAACCAGCCTGATGCGTCGTGCCTAGCTAGCGCACGCAAACAGCAGGCCAACGTCGCGTTGCTTGTAGCCCAAATTGGCAATGTTAACCTTGCGCGAATACTCCCGTCCCGCCTATCGCCACACTTCCCCCGAAAAACTTATCCCCGCCCCTCTCACCGCCCTTACACTATGTCCATCTCACACCTTCCAACGGGGCGTGACGTCCGTCCGGACACGTGGGTGAGAGAGTAGCGCTGATGGTGGCTGGCACGTGACGAACGCCGGTGCCGTCAGAGGCCTGAAGTGCGCCCGCCCGCAGAGCCGAGAGGCGAAGGCAGGCTGTGCAAGCGTACTGGAGGCGTCGGTGATCGGCGGTGCACGTCAAGGCATGTGCCCCGTGTGATGATGTCATCTCTATGCGGCATCAACCCAAGTCATCGGCGTGAAAGCGCGCACTTCAGGACAGAAACCGCTGCACGCGGGCGCCGCAGGGCTGCCTACTAAAAACAAACCACGCAGCGCTGCGGTGCCCGTGTCCCGTTTGTCATCATCAACCTTGCCCGGCCAAAGCCCGGCGAGGCCAAAACAGCTTGTCCAACACACTCCTCCAGATGCGCCCAAGACGCGCCCAAGGCATGCCCAAGACGAAAACCGCAATCTGATCGAAGCACAAAGCGAGGAGCACAATGCCCAAAACCCTGGCCGAAGTTCTTGCACTATACCGCCCACCGGAACTGGAACACAGAACAACACCGCCCAATCAAACAACACAGGACGGCCCTACTGCATCGCCTGGCCAAACCGCACCAAACGACTCCGCGCATATCAACGGCGCCCACATTTCAGAACGCATGCTCGCCTGCCTCGTCGGCCTGCCACGCATCTGTGCTGTCCGTGCCTGCCGGCGTCATAAACGCTGCTTTGGCCCAAACGCCATCTGCCTCCATCATCACAGCGGATTGGTCGACCAGCGCATTGCCCAACAGGAACAACTCGAAAAAGAAGCCGCAGCCGCAAAGCAGCCGTAACAATGACGACGCGCGAGATTGCCTCGTCAGGTCTCGCGCCCCTCACCACTCCAAAACGCTTTCAGCACGACCAACGCCAGCCACATCAGCACAGCGATCGTGATCAGCGTCAAAACCGAATGGATGCCCGCTCCCGGCCCCGCAAAGCGCACGGCATAGTCGATCATCGACTCGTACTTCAGCACAAACACACCACTTGCGATGGTGCCGATGATCTTCGACATCCGCTCCGCTTCCTTGTCCTCTCGCCGGATAAAGAACAGCATGATCGAAAATCCCCAGACCCCAAACGCAATCGAAAGCGCATAAGGCACTCGGTAAAAACTAACGCCATCACCGCCACCGAGCCAATCATTCGGCCCGTAAATCAGCTCGGTCGACAACATATAGGCATGGTTCATAAACGGCAGAAACAACATCGCGATCGTCCCGATAATCACACCACGATCAATCCGATGCGCGAGATGACCGTATTGCGACATGATGCGTCCGCGCCGGCACGCCAACAGCACCGAGATGGTCAGGATCACCAGCAAAAAGAAAATCTTCATACCAAGCGTGATGTACTGGATTCGGTCGAGCCACGATCGGTTGTCGTCGGTTGCAAGATGAACATTGCGCGCATCCGTCTCAAACCGCTGCAACGCCGTGCAACAGGTTTTGTCATCCAGCAACTTCGATTGCAGCACATCTGCGTCGCGCGAATACTGCGCCGTCACAAAACAATAACGCTTGGGCTCAGGGCCACTCAGTTGCTCAACCAGCGGGTCCCGCCCACAAACCCGTTTCAGGTCCGTGATGCGTTCGCGATCCTGGCTAACACGACGAACATTGGCGAGCGCGGTTGGAAAGGTCACCCGCTGGCATTGCCCATTCTGCCCGAGCAGTGCGCAGACAGCTCTGGTTTTGCCACCTTCGCGCAACTGATCACGTTTGATCTGCCAGAGAGACGTCTCATCACCAAGGCTCAACCCATAGCCGATGCCGCCCGAAATCAGAACCAGTGCTATCCACCCACCGACAAAGCGCCGCTTGGCATACGGGATCTCGTTGTCCGGATCCTTCGCGGGCCGCCAGTACATGTCCACAAATGCCGTTGCCGGCAAATAGAAAGCAAACAGCGCAACCGTGCCAAACAGCGGGAAAAACAGGAACACGTGACTGTAATGCGTCATCAGGTCGAACCACAGCGCGCCCTCAAACACCGGCCTGCGCCAATCCTCGGAAAACTCCCAGTAGAGCAAACCGGTGGTGACCCAAAATGAAAGCCCGAGTATTGCAAACACAAATGAGACGAACAACTTGGAGTATAGGCTCATCCGTCTTCCCCCAGCTTAACCACCAGCGTTGCGCAACTTAGATACATCGCAATGCCATAAACCCGATAAAGGTGTCCTCACAGTATGATCAATCGTATCAGTGTCACAGACGAGTTGGAAATGCTTATGGCGACCGGTGCCATATTGCCAATGCCGTATTGTATGACAGCATATTGAGAGAGACCGCATGCTTTTAAAAATTGGCCTGGGCTTCGTGGTCATTGGTGCCTTGGTCGTTCTTGCCTGGTCGCAACAGCGCATCCTGATGTACGCGCCTGATCCAACGCGCGTTGATCCGGCAACGGCCGGCCTTTCCACCGTCCAAGAGATAAAACTGCGCACCCCCGATGGCGTCGAACTAATCGCCTGGTATCATCCAGCCCAGCCGGGCCAGCCAACCTTGCTCTATTTCCACGGCAATGCCGGCAACCTGCTCTCACGCGCCGGACGAATGGAGGAGTTCATAGCCAAAGGCCGTGGCATGCTGATGCTGAGCTATCGCGGTTACGGCGGCTCGGGCGGCAAACCAACCGAGAAAAACAATTTTTCCGATGCCCATCTCGCTTACCAATGGCTGCTGGAGCAAGGCATCAAAGCGGCTGACATCATCGCCTATGGCGAGTCCCTTGGCAGCGGCGTCGCCGTTCAACTCGCAGCCAGCAACCCCGTTGGCGGTGTCATCCTGGACGCACCTTACACATCCATTGCCGATGTCGGCGCCCGCATCTATCCGTTCCTGCCGGTCCAGGTTCTGATCCTCGACCGCTATGACAGCCTATCCCGTATCAACCAGATCAATGCGCCGTTGCTAATTGTGCATGGAGATCAAGACGACCTCATCCCCATAGCAATGGGCCGGGAACTTCACGAGGGCGCCGTGCAACCCAAACAATTCTCATCAATCATTGGCGGCGGTCACAGCGATCATCACCTTTTCGGCTCATACGACGTCATTCACACCTGGATCGACGGTACCTGGACCACATTCCGATCGAAACAACTTAAGGAAAAGGTTGGCACATGAACGCAAAAAGGCGCGCAACCGCGAGGGCGCGCGCCGTATATATTAGATCAAAGTTTCGTCGAACTAGCGGCTGCGAGCAGCGCCCGGCCGGACCTTCGGAGCGCCTTTGGCAGGCAGAAGGCCTTCACGCTGTGCTTTCTTACGGGCCAGCTTACGGGCACGACGAACGGCTTCAGCCTTTTCGCGAGCGCGCTTTTCAGATGGCTTCTCGTAGAAATTCCGCAGCTTCATTTCGCGGAAAATGCCCTCGCGCTGCATCTTTTTCTTCAGCGCTTTCAGAGCTTGATCGACATTGTTGTCGCGGACAAGGACTTGCAAGTGAAAGATATCCCGATGGTTGATGCTACAATAGCAAATGGCCGCCAGAAATAATCTCCAGGCGGCAGTAGAATTCAATTGGTGGTTACTTACCAAATGAGCATCCAGCTGTCCAGTGCTCGAATCATCATCACAGCAAGCATATGCACAGCTCACAGAGGCAACCAGCGAGGTGCGAAATCAATCAAGAACCCGGTTCACATGCCCCATCTTGCGCCCATCACGCGCTTCGGCTTTACCGTAGAGATGCACAAACGTGCCCGGTTCACCGGCTAGAGTCAGCCAATCGTTCGCTTCCACCCCGATCAGATTGACCATTTCGATATCAACATAGCGGCGCGTCGCACCCAGTGGCCACCCGCACACCGCTCGAATGTGGTTCTCAAACTGATCAGCCGCGCAGGCATCCATCGTCCAATGCCCGCTATTGTGCACCCGTGGAGCAATTTCATTAACAATCAAAAGCGGTTCATTGCCCTCATCCAGGACAAACAACTCAACCGCCAGAACACCAATGTAATCCAACGCATCAGCGATCCGGGCCGCGATCTGCCGAGCCATATCGCCTTGCTCGTCAGACAAGATCCCAGGCGCCACGGTCGATCGATGCAGAATGCTGTCGCGGTGTTCATTGCGCGGAATGTCATAAAAAACCTTCTCGCCATCCCCCCCCCGCACCACCAAAACGGAGACCTCAAAAGCAAATGCAATGCGCTTTTCAAGAATAAGCGGCGTAACACCCAAGCTGTTTCGAGCCGTGTCAAACTCCAGCTCTGTGCCAACCGACGCCTGCCCTTTGCCATCATATCCAAGACATCGTGTCTTCAAGATACCAGGCAGAAAAGGTTTGGCGCTCGAAGGCGCCGTCTTGTCCTCAAGGCCAAGAAATGCAGCAACAGGAATGCCGAGGTCTGCGATGAACTGCTTTTCAACCAGCCGGTCCTGCGCCACTTCCAGCGCGCGGGGCGGCGGGCTAACCGGTTTTATGGCAGAAAGCATCTCGGCCGCTGCCACCGGCACGTTCTCGAATTCATATGTAACAACATCAACTGTATCCGCGAAGCGGCGCAGCTCTTCGATATCATCGTATCGACCGATCGTCAGCGATGCTGCAACCTGAGCTGCAGGCGCATCCGGCACATCGGAGTAGATATGGCAGACAAACCCGAGACGCGCAGCGGCAAGCGCCAGCATACGGCCTAGTTGGCCGCCGCCCAGAATGCCGATGCGCGAGCCCGGCGGCAAAGGACCAGCAAGCTGTGTCACGTTACAGTTTATCCTCGATATCATGAGGCTCGCAGCCCACGGCCGCTGTTCGTGCAGCCCGCCACTCCGCCAGACGCTTGGCAAGATCAGCGTCTGCCAGCGCCAGCACGCTGGCTGCAAACAACCCCGCATTCGTCGCGCCGGCCTGACCAATTGCCAACGTCCCAACCGGCACGCCAGCCGGCATCTGCACAATCGAATAGAGGCTGTCGATCCCCTTCATCGTCCGGCTCTCAACCGGCACGCCCAGCACTGGCAGCGGCGTCATTGCGGCAACCATTCCCGGCAGATGCGCTGCTCCGCCGGCGCCTGCAATGATAATCTTGAGGCAGCGATCAGCCGCTTCTTTGGCATATGTCACCATACGATCAGGTGTTCGATGCGCTGACACAATGCGTTTTTCATACGGAATCTCAAGTTCATCGCAGATCTCGGCGGCAGCTCGCATTGTCGGCCAATCGGATTGACTGCCCATAATTATGCCGACTAAAGGGCCACTCGCGCTCATCATTGCGCTCCTGAATTTAAGACTCGACCGAGTTTGCAACGAAACGGGCACTTAACTGTCCAAAGCCACTTTGGCAAGAAAAGGCACTCACGAACACAACCACAACTGCCGTCACAGCAGCATTTCAAGCTATTATATCCGGGAACAGACGGTCCTCGAGGCGGTTTATCTGATCCTTTAACACAAGCTTCTGCTTTTTAAGCCTTGTCAGGGTCAGCTGGTCATGCGCCGCGGCCAGCTCGATTTCCGCAAGCCGTGCATCGAGCTCTCGATGCTTACTGCGCAGCTCGCCGAGTTGCTCCCGCAGCAACATTTCATCTTGAGCGTCCATCACAGCAAAATAGCCTAATTCCATAGCAAGGTTGCACAGACCAACAGATCTCTACCAAAGCGGAACTATCACGATGTTCGCCAGCGCTGGCAAGCACGCTCTGTGGATGACTTCTTAATCCACTCACAAGCGACGCGACCTCCCGGTACACAAGGTCAAAACGTCAGGTATTGCCTCGTTGTAACACTCTGCCTCAACAGTTGTTCAACATAGCCGAGCGACCATTAGACAACACAAAACAAATCTGACACCATCGACATGTCTGATACGCAATTATATGGAGGAATGGATGCCATTAACAGGTCATCTCGATGTCAGGGCTGTTCAACGCTAACTACATGAAGCGATAATTGAGCGGCCGTGTGATGTCGAGGACGTTGTGCCACATGGCCTGCGAGATATTGTTTTCGCCGTTGGCACGCAGGATATTGAGGGCGAAGCTACGTACCCT
>CAJQQK010000207.1 GCA_905480435.1 uncultured Hyphomicrobiaceae bacterium
AGCTTCCTCAATCAGCCTTGGGCAGTAAGACGCCCTTGCAGACGATGAAAGAATGGCACAAAATCAAACCAGAGCTGTTCTGGAAACAGCCAAACTACCTTCCGGGATGTGACAATTAAGCAGAAAACCGACCACCCAAAAACACCTGATCCACCCACTCAATTCGTCGAGGAGCCAGAAAATTGGATCATTTTTTTATTTAGTATGTTCTGTGGTGGATTGTTTGAATAACAAACGAATAACAAGCCTCTCGCAATGAGGCGATGACCGCTGGTCAATCAACATCGAATGTTTGAGTGTCGATTTCCCGATAGCTCTTGCAAAATCGCCACTTTGCGCCGTGCAGGTGCTCCGCTATAGAGAGCGTGTTGCCGATTGGTTGGCCAATGTCTTCGACAGTATTAGCCTGAAAGCTTGTGGTAACAGGGGATGACGTTGGGGAATTGGCCGGTGCATGGGGGCTGTGCTGCCGCGCCAGAACGTATCAGGACACATTATATGTTTGTACTGCGTTTCTTATTTGGCACAGTCGTGCTGTGTTCTTTGACGGCGTGCAGCACGTCGCCATTGGAAACATCTTTGCCAAATTCAATGCGTGTTGCATCAAAAGCCAACAATGCCGGTAATAGACCGAAAACTCTCTCGTCGGATATTCTGTCAGATATTGCATTGGAACGTGTCACCGGCAAACGATCACCGGAAGTCACACTCGCTCAGCTCGCAATTGGCAATACGAACTAAATCAGATTTGAACATCGTTTCGGCTTGCGCCAATCGATCAGCAGTCTTTGCGCAGATGGTCTCCTGCCTCAACATGTGGTCAAGGCAGGAGTAATCCGCAGCGGTCCTGACCAATTACGGCTTGAAGATAGTCGAGCCTGTTGTTACCCGGCTTTCGAGATCGCGATGGGCTTGGGCTGCTTCGACAAGCGGGTAGGTCTGATTGACCTTGATTTTGACGGCACCGCTTTCAACAACCTCAAAGAGCTCAGCTGCGTTGGCCACAAGATCCTCACGCTTCGCCGTGTAAGTGAAGAGTGTCGGGCGCGTGACGTAGAGCGATCCCTTTCCGCCAAGCCCGCCAACATCAAAATTCTTGATCGGACCGGACGCGTTGCCGAATGTGACAAACAAGCCGAGCGGCTTCAAGCAGTCGAGGGAAGCTGGGTAAGTGTCTTGGCCGATTGAATCATAAACGACATCAACGCCGTTGCCGCCGGTAATTTCTTTGACGCGATCGACAAAGTTCTCGGTGTTGTAGTTGATGCCGTGTGTGGCACCGGCCTCTTTTGCCATAGCAACTTTCTCATCTGACCCAGCCGTGCCAATGATTGTCGCGCCAAGATGCTTGGCCCACTGGCAGGCGATCAAGCCGACACCGCCGGCAGCTGCGTGGAATAAGAGTGTTGTTTCAGGACCGACCTTGTAGGTTTCTCGCAACAGATAGCGCACGGTCATGCCTTGCAGCATCATCGCAGCCGCTGTGTCGTAAGAAACACCATCCGTCAGCTTAACGGCACGATCCGCAATCATGTTGCGCTCTTCTGAATAGCTGCCCATAGGGTTGGCGTAAGCAATACGATCGCCTTCTTTGAACTCAGAGACCCCGGAGCCGACTGCGACAACTTCCCCAGCTCCTTCCATGCCCATCACGGCTGGCAGCTTGGCGAGCGGATAGAGGCCACTACGTTGGTATGTGTCGATATAGTTGAGCCCGACAGCATGATGTTTTACGCGGATTTCGCCGTCTCCCGGCGCGCCGACTTCGACGTCTTCCCAAACGAGCTTTTCCGGTCCGCCTTGCTCATGGATGCGGATTGCTTTGACCATCTTGCGTTTCCTTATGATTGCAGTTGCGCCACCAATGCCGGCCGAAAACGCGGACGCGCGCGGTGGTTGGTTGACTCGACGGCATCATAGCGGCCTCAGTCACCTTCGCAAAAGGAACGTTTGGCGCTGAGACTGCGCATAGAAGCTGGTGTACGCTCAAACAGCTGCCATAGAGATGCCTTGTCGAAGCCCTATCCGACGTATCCGATGTCTGTGGCCCGATTGGTCTGGAATCTGTATGCTGGGCAAAAGGGCGGTGGGAAGCGGATTTGCATAAACAAATGATGACACGCAGGTCGATGCATGGCCTGGACGGTTTGGGAAGCCTGGGCGACATGCTGCGAATTGCAGCGCTCGTCTTCGTTGCCGGGCTTGCGGCTGGCTGTGCTGCCAATACAGAAAAACTGTCAACACCGATCGCAACCGGTCTTGGCTGTGTTGACGATAGCCTACGTTGTCGCAATCATCGGCGAGCGGCGCTCAATGCACTGATGGCAGACAAGAAGCGTTCTTG
The DNA here is from genome assembly GCA_905480435.1 of uncultured Hyphomicrobiaceae bacterium. Classification (GTDB taxonomy): domain Bacteria; phylum Pseudomonadota; class Alphaproteobacteria; order Rhizobiales; family Hyphomicrobiaceae; genus CAJQQK01. The sequence goes on from CAJQQK010000207.1 coordinate 2,345, forward strand.
GGTACGCCAACCACCGAATGCATCGGCCTATGCGTCGGGCGTGCGCTTGTTTGCCTTCAAGAAGCGAAAACGGGAATTATCCTGTGTGGAACTGGGTATCGGACAACGCGAGGCTAAAGCGGCTCGTCCAACGTTGCGGGCGGCAGCAAAAAGCCTGACACCCGGTCAAATCGCCCGTGGCGCGATGCTCGGTGATGAGGTTGGCGCCGAATTGAAACGCGAACGTCGCCGTCGCAGATGCAAAGCTTGAGCAATTGCAGGATTTCATAGCAACGATCACCGCATTCGCGGACGCCCACCGGGCTTGGGCGCCGCTGCTCGTCCTGCTGCTCGCCTTCGGTGAGAGTATCGCTTTCGTGTCGCTGCTACTGCCATTCTGGGGCATGCTGGTGGCACTTGGTGCGCTATTTGGCGGCTCGTGGATTGAGTTTTTGATTATCTGGGCAGCAGCCAGCGTGGGGGCCGCGCTCGGAGATTGGGTCTCCTATTGGCTGGGTGCCCACTTCAAGGACAAGATCGCGGCGATGTGGCCGCTGTCACGCTATCCTGACCTGCTACCCAAGGGGCAGAGTTTCTTCGACAAATACGGTGCTTGGGCAATTGTGCTTGGCCGCTTCTCCGGACCATTTCGTGCCTCCGTGTCCATTATTGCTGGTGCATCCCGGATGAACCCGTTGATATTTCAGGTGGCGAACTGGTCATCAGCCTTTCTGTGGGCATTCGTTCTTTTGGTGTTTGGTGATTTTATCGGAAAAATTATGGCCTATTTGCATGCGTTTATGTAGCGCAGCATTTCGATCAGTCGAGCTCTGTGCGTACGGCACGAAACACATCGTGAAACATGGAAGTCGTCAGGCGCCCGGTGTTAATGTTGTAGCGTGAGCAATGATAACTGTCGAAAAGGACATGTCCGTTGCCAAGCTCATGGCGCGCGCCATGTGCGAACTTGTTCCCCGATTTGCGCAACCCGACAGCAGTCACGATGGAGTCGTGCGCCACGCGCCCAAGCGCCACGACGATCTGCAAGTGGCTTAAAGACTGCATACTTCCGACAAGAAACTGGCGGCATGTGTTGACTTCGGCGGCTGTTGGACGATTAGCCGGCGGCACGCAGCGAACGGCATTTGTGATCATCGTATCGATGAGATGGAGCCCGTCTTTTGAGTGCCCGCCATACGTTCCTTCTAAAAAACCGAATTCGCGCAGGGTTGCAAAGAGCAATTCACCAGATTGGTCGCCAGTGAAAGCGCGCCCAGTCTTGTTTGCGCCCTGCAATCCAGGTGCAAGGCCGACGATCAGCACTCTCGCAGTATGGCTGTCGCCGAACGAGGGAACCGCGCCATTGAACCAGTTCGGCTCAGCGATTGCGCACTTTTTGCGGAACTCGACGAGGCGCGCGCATAGCCTGCAGCCGGCCGGTGGATCAATGTGAGAGTGAGCTGCTGGCATTGAGTGATGGTCGAGAATGGGGCCTGACAAATTCATCAGGCGTAGCCGAACTCAGCCAGTATGCCTAGTCATTCATGAAACACCATGTCTCAACAGCTAAAGATCCTCGAACTCTTCTTCTTCGTCGTCGAAGCGAGCTGGCTCAGCTTGAACCGGGTGATCTCTCGGCGCGGAACGCGCAGCAACCGGCCGTCCAGCGCTGCGGCCCATGACATTTTCAAGAGACGCGATGTCGATGAACTGATCAGCCTGACGCCTAAGTTCATCTGAGATCATGGGTGGCTGCGACTGAAGTGTTGAGACGACGCTGACGCGTTTTCCTTGCTCTTGCAATGCAGCAACCAAGGCGCGGAAATCTCCGTCCCCCGTGAACAAGACGATATGATCAAGGCTTGGCGCAAGCTTCATGGCGTCAACCGCGAGTTCGATATCCATGTTACCTTTGACCTTGCGGCGGCCTGTGGAGTCAGTGAATTCCTTCGTCGGCTTGGTCACCATCGTAAAGCCGTTGTAATCAAGCCAGTCGATCAGCGGGCGAAGCGATGAGTACTCCTGGTCTTCCGCCAAAGCCGTGTAGTATAACGCGCGGACGAGATAACCCTGACCTTTGAAGTGCCCCAGCAAGCGGTTGTAATCGATGTCGAAACCAAGCGTCTTGGAGGTAGAATAAAGGTTGGCGCCATCTACAAATAGTGCGATCCGCTCATTGGGGTAAAAATGTATGGTAGCTGTTCCATCCCGGATGATCACATTGATCCTCGGCGCTCGGCCCTTTTCATGGCACGTTCGGTTTTGAGGGATATCCGAGACGGAGGCGCAAATGCTTGTTCGACTTCATAGCCAGGCCACGACGACACCCAAAGTAC
>CAJQQK010000208.1 GCA_905480435.1 uncultured Hyphomicrobiaceae bacterium
CCTCAAGGAAAAACGTCGCAGCGGCCTGCTCAACAAGCCAGCATCGGCAACCAAATCCAAACCGACGAAAGCCTAGCCTACGACGAAAGGTGGGTCAGTTCTTCGTGGCGCAAAAGGGTCAAAACCGGGTGTCGCTTGACAGACGCCGGTACGTCTTCCAGTGCATGCCTTTGGGTTTCGGTGGAAACGGATCTTCCAGTGAGCCAGCGTATCCCAGTCGTTTGCGTAGCTTGTGGCGTTGGTCGGCTACGCGGCCGAATATCGGCTCGTATTGACTCTCGTATTTCAACCGATAGCAATTGCGGCACCGATAGTATGCGCCGCCGTAAATGATCCGGCATCGGCGATTGCAGCTTGGGCAAGCGAACCACTGACGGCGACCATTGAAGTTTGCGTCTGTCCAGGCAAACGAAATGAGTTCGTTGACGTCCTGCCAATCGTCTTCAGCTCTAAGGGTCCGATAGATCAATCGAAGTCCGCCTACCTCTGTGCGATAGCCGATTGAGCTGGTCGTCTGGCCGCCACGGCTCCATGTGATTTTGCCAGATTTGTCGGGCGTCAAAGAACCCTGTCGCTTCAACCAGCCAATATCGATACTGAGATAGTCTTCGCACTTATCAACGAGCAAACCGGAGCCGTTGGTTCTGCCTGATCCACGTCCGCCCATTTTTTTATACACCCCGATTTTCCCGAAATCATTTGGGAGTTTTAGCAAATGTCGTCCATGGAGATGGCTGACATGCGATTTTGCGAAACGAAGCCGATACGGCTCAAGCGGCCTGCACATCATTTGAGCCGACTTCTGACGCGCATGCTTCGATCGACTTCAGCCGCCATTCTTGCGCATCACGAAGGGCCTTCAGCGCCTTGTAAAGCTGGTTGTCGAGTGTTGTTTGATAACGTGTCAGAAGTTCCAACGCCGGGCGTGGCAGCAGCATGCGACGGGCTTCAACTTGTTTCGCGAGTGCAATGAGTGCAGGGCGCTGTTCTGCAGCTGTGATCTCTTTCTGACACCAGAGCCGCAGTTCCGTAATAAACTGCATCAGCCCGCCTGCGTAATCTTCTATATAGGCATCCAGCTCGACCTGATTTTCATCGGCTTCTGTCTTGAGTTGAATAAGAAGGAGTGATCCCCCATTCCGGATCGCTTCCAGGCTTATATCGCCAAGTTCCTCAATCTCCTCAATGACAGTCCGGCACCATCGCTCTTGCTCGATGTCGTAAGGTTTGAGATCATCTTCAGAGATGGATTCGCTCGAATAGGTCCTGTCCAACTCAGAATTGATTCCCTGAACTATGCCTCGCTGATTCAGATGCAAATTGAGCGATGCGGTTTCAGACGCCACAAGACGACGTTGTCGCCATATCGTGATCGCGATGCGCTCGACCAGCATAAGCTCCATTGCTCCGACTGGTGCAAGTGAAGCTTGTAAGTCCAATTGCAGATGCTGGAAGTCTGCTGGGTTCTCATTTTCTAAAACAAGTCGGCCGCTCAAGATACCATGCTGCGTTGCATTCGCGCTTGATGCGGATTTGCCGTTCTCTGTAACCGGGCCGGTGCTCTTGGACGCATTGGTACGATTGGCGAGCTGTCGCCGATCGGACATGGGTGTCTCCCGATGTTGCGGAATTGCTTGTCAAGCATTAGTCGATCTGCCCACAGCGGTCACCTGCTCAGGGATGGGCATGTCGGTGAATCGGGTTTATGGTCCAATCTATATTCACTGTGCGAATAACGGGGCCAGCGTAAACTCTATATGAACAAGAGCCAACTCAGCGAGCGTGATATCTGTACCAAGTTCATCACTCCGGCCGTGAAGGCAGCTGGTTGGGATGAAATGAGCCAGATTCGTGAAGAAGTAAGCTTCACGGCCGGGCGGATCATTGTGCGTGGCAAGTTGGTGACACGCGGCAAAGGCAAGCGCGCTGACTACATTCTCTACTACAAGCCAAATATCCCCATCGCGCTGATCGAGGCGAAAGACAACAAGCAGGCCGTAGGCGCGGGCATGCAACAAGCGCTGGAATACGCCGAGACGCTCGATATTCCGTTCGTTTTCGCATCCAATGGTGATGGTTTCGTTTTTCATGATCGCACAGGCCAGAGCGCTCAGCGTGAGAGCAATCTCGATCTGAATTCCTTCCCATCACCTGATGCGCTTTGGCAGTCTTATCGGACCTGGAAAGGATTCGATGCGCCTGCTGAGCAAGTCGTTCTCGAAGACTATTATGAGGACGGCAGCGGTAAGGCCCCGCGCTATTATCAGATGAACGCGATCAATAAGACGATCGAAGCAATTGCCAAAGGGCAGAACCGCGCTCTGCTCGTGATGGCGACCGGTACAGGCAAGACTTACACCGCATTCCAGATTATTTGGCGTTTGTGGAAAGCTGGCAAGAAGAAGCGGATTCTGTTTCTGGCTGACCGTAACGTGCTCATTGATCAAACCATGGTCAACGACTTCCGCCCGTTTGCCGGAGCCATGGCTAAGTTAAGCACCAAATCTAAGACGATTGAGCGAGCGGATGGGACCGAAGTCGAGCTGGATCTCGCGCTCGACAAGAGCCGTCGTATCGATACCGCCTACGAAATCTATCTTGGCCTCTATCAGGCGATCACCGGCCCAGATGAGCGCCAGAAATTATTCAAGGCGTTTTCTCGCGACTTCTTCGACCTTATTGTGATTGATGAGTGCCATCGCGGCAGCGCAGCCGACGACTCTGCTTGGCGTGAGATCTTGAACTATTTTGAGAGCGCCACACAGATAGGCCTGACCGCTACGCCAAAGGAAACGGAGTACGCGTCCAACATCCATTACTTCGGCGACCCCATTTACTCTTACACACTGAAGCAAGGCATTCGAGACGGGTTTCTTGCACCATACAAGGTCATCAAGGTTCACATCGACCAAGACGTGTCGGGTTATCGCCCTGAAAGGGGGCAAGTCGATCGTGATGGCAATGAGATTCCTGATCAAATTTACAATCAAAAGGATTTCGATCGAACGATTGTTCTGGATGACCGCACGAGATTGGTCGCCCGCAAGATCACCGAGTTTCTGCATGAGAGCGGCGACTCCATGCAGAAGACGATCGTGTTTTGCGTTGATGAAGAACACGCGGCCCGCATGCGTCAAGCGCTGATCAACGAGAACCAGGAGCACTTCGCGAAAAACCATCGCTACGTGATGCGCATTACGGGTAGCGACAAGGAAGGGCAGGACCAGCTCGGTAATTTTATTGACCCCGAAGCGCCTTATCCCGTTCTTGTGACGACCTCGCGTCTGCTCTCAACGGGTGTCGATGCACAGACGTGTCGTCTGATCGTGCTCGATCGTGCAGTCGGCTCAATGACTGAATTCAAACAAATCGTTGGGCGCGGCACGCGTGTTCACGAGGATACCCGCAAATTCTATTTCACGCTGATGGATTTCCGTGGCGCGACCAGTCACTTCGCCGATCCGGACTTCGATGGCGAGCCGGTGCAGATCTATGAGCCGGAGGAGGACGATCCAGTCACGCCACCGGATGATATCCCGCCGCCTCCAGAGGACGATGACCCGATACCGCCAGAGCCCGATCCGGACGAAGTGGTGGTCGATGGTAGGCCTGACATCGATTTTCCTGATGCGGATGGACCTCGCGGTAAGATCTTTGTCGATAACGTCACGGTGACAATCATTGGCGAGCGTGTGGAGTACCTGGACGAAAATGGCAAGCTCGTTACCGAGAGCCTGAAAGACTACACAAAGAAGGCGCTCACCAAGCGATATGCCAGCCTTGATGCATTTCTGAAACGGTGGAACGCGGAGCCGCGCAAGCAGGCCATCATCGATGAGTTGAACGCCGAAGGACTGGACCTTCGCGTTATTGCAGATGATGTCGGCAAGGACCTCGATCCTTTTGATCTGATCTGCCATGTAGCCTTCGATCAGCCACCACTCACACGCCGGGAGCGCGCGGAGAATGTCCGCAAACGGGATGTTTTCACAAAGTACGGTCCGCAGGCTCGCGCTGTACTGGAGGCTTTGCTTCAGAAATACCAGGACGAAGGCGTCATGAATTTCCAAGACCCGCAGATGCTGAACGTCGTGCCGTTCACAGCGATGGGTACACCTCTGCAACTGATCAAGGAGTTCGGTGGACGTCCGGATTACGAAACCGCTGCCACTGAGCTGCAATCCGCTCTCTATCAAGAAGCAAGGTGAGGCAATGGATACAATTGGGCAGCAAAAAATTTGGTCTTTGCTCGACAGCGAAGATGCCGCCCGAACCGTGACCTGCAATCAAGTGAGGCGGGGTCCAGGCCACAGCGTCCCTGACTATTTCGTCCTAGCTATGAAAATTGCTGAACTCCAGTTTCGAAATCCTGGTTATGTCTTGTTATTCAGAGGCCAGACTAGCGATTATTCAAACAAGAAAGGGAACTCGTCGTTGAAGCCCACTCTGTTTCGGTCAATTGAAGGTGAGAACCCTAGCTCTGAACAACTTAGAGTGAAATTTGAACGGCTGGATTTTGCTGAGCGACGGCTCTTAGAAGAATTTGATCGAAAAAAAGTTCTAGGCCGAGATAGACTTGCAAAACATAGGATGCTCCGATGGGCTGTACTTCAACACTACGAAGTCTGCGACACACCACTGCTGGATGTTACTCACTCTCTTCGCATAGTTGCTTCCTTTGGTTCATTAACGCCCAATCATGAGTCTTATGTATTCGTTCTTGGTGTGCCGAACTTGGCAGGTGCGGTTACAGCCAGCGCCGAAGACAATCTGCAAATAATTAGATTGAGTAGTGTTTGCCCGCCTTTCGCAGTACGTCCTCATATCCAAGAGGGCTACCTGCTCGGTGAATATCCAGAGCTGTCCGCCTACGATCAAAAGAAGCTGTATCGTCACCACGAAATCGATTTTGGCAGACGCCTTGTTGCCAAATTTCGTTTCGACCCAAGTTCCTTCTGGCGGCACGATCAATTTCCGAAAGTGCTGCGACCAGCCTTGTACCCCGGCGAAAGCAATGATCCATTGAATGCTATGGCCCGGGAATTAAAGAACGACATCTCTCAGATGATACAATAGTAGGGCTTTGAATATGTCCGTCCGCACGACCGTTAAATCGATACAAGACATCATGCGCCAGGACAGCGGCGTCGATGGGGATGCGCAGCGCATTTCGCAGCTTTGCTGGATGTTCTTTCTGAAAATTATCGATGATCAGGACCAGCAACTTGAGCTGCTCGACGACGACTATGTTTCGCCCGTCCCGGAACATTTGCAATGGCGACACTGGGCATCAGATCGCGAGGGCATTACCGGCAACGCGTTGCTCGATTTCATCAACAACGAGCTGTTTCCAGCGTTCAAAAAGCTATCGGTTGCGGGCAAGAAGTTCAATCGACGACTCGTTGTTCGGAATGTTTTCGAGGACGCGTACAATTACATGAAGTCCGGTCAGCTGTTGCGTCAGGTGATCAACAAGATCGACGAGGTCGATTTCAATAACCTCGCTGAGCGCCAGCATTTCGGCGACATCTACGAGCAGATCCTGAATGACTTGCAAAGCGCTGGTACTTCCGGCGAATACTATACGCCCCGCGCCGTCACCGCCTTCATGGTCGATCGGATTGATCCGAAACCCGGTGAAACGCTATTGGACCCAGCGTGTGGCACAGGCGGCTTTCTTACCTGTTCGCTGAGCCATATGCGCGAGCGCTATGTAAAACGCCCCGAAGATGAGCAGTTGATGCAGTCCGCCTTGCAGGCGGTCGAGAAGAAGCAGTTGCCGCATATGCTTTGTGTTACGAACATGCTGCTGCATGGTATCGAAGACCCAAGCTTCGTGCGCCACGATAACACGCTGGCGCGACCTTACATCAGTTGGGGGCAATCCGATCGTGTTGACATCGTTCTGACCAATCCGCCATTTGGCGGCACGGAAGAAGATGGTCTAGAATCAAACTTTCCACAGCATTTCCGTACAAAGGAAACCGCGGATCTGTTTCTTGCTCTGATCATTCGATTGCTCAAACCCGGCGGACGCTCGGCTGTGGTTCTACCGGATGGTTCGCTGTTTGGCGAGGGCGTGAAGACGCGTCTCAAGGAACACCTGATGGAGGAGTGCAACCTGCACACCATCGTGCGACTGCCGAACTCGGTCTTTAAACCGTACGCCGGTATTGGCACGAACCTGCTGTTTTTTGAGAAGGGCACGCCGACCAAGGATATCTGGTTTTACGAGCATCGAGTGCCGGACGGTCAGAAGGCCTACTCGATGACACGACCGATCAAGCTCGAGCACATGCAAGACTGTTTAGAATGGTGGGGCGGTGCAACACGCAAGGGTCGGAAGGAAAGCGACGTGGCCTGGAAGGTCAACGCCAAAGACATTAAGGCCCGCGGCTACAATCTCGACATCAAGAACCCGCACGCGCCGGAAGATAATCACGGAGATCCGGACGAATGGCTGGCCAAGCTTGATGCATCGGAGTTGCAGGCGGTGAAACTGCGCGATGAATTGAAAGACATTCTGGCGGAGGCGTTGCAGCGATGACACCGGACCGTTTGCTCGCATTGTTTGATCGCATCAGTGACGCGCCAGATGCATTCGCGCGACTGCGGAATTTCGTTCTTGACCTAGCGATGCGCGGCAAGTTGGAAGTGCAGGATCACAATGATGAACCCGCTTCGGAACTGTTGAAGCGAATTGCGTCTAAGAAAGCACTGCTTATCAAGGCTGGTGCGATCAAAGTTCGGAAAATTATTTCGCGAGATCGAAGCGAACCACTAAACTTTGTATGCCCCCTGGGATGGGAGCTCGCAGATCTAGGAACAATTGCAGAAAAGATCACGGATGGAGCCCACAAGACGCCAACTTACGTCGATCAGGGAATTCCATTTGTCAGCATCAAGGATTTTAGCGGGGGTAGTCTGGTTCTTACCTGTCACATCCCGGAAGGTAGTTTGGCTGTTTCCAGAACAGCTCTGGTTTGATTTTGTGCCATTCTTTCATCGTCTGCAAGGGCGTCTTACTGCCCAAGGCTGATTGAGGAAGCTGCTGATTGTAGAGCCACACGTAG
>CAJQQK010000209.1 GCA_905480435.1 uncultured Hyphomicrobiaceae bacterium
ATAAAAGTTCCAGGAATTCTGATGCCATGAGTGCGCTCCTTTCGAATCAAACGCACTCCTATAGATTCAGATAAATCCCCGACCGTGAATCCCTTATCGCAGAGTTATGCAGCAGTCAGCGTTGAACAGCCCTGGCTGATGCCCGAACGCGGTCGCGGCACGATCGTGACGGCAAACGGAGAAGCTCGCAAACCACTGCGCGTTGAAACGGCCTTTGCTGATCTGCTGGATCTCTACAAGGACGACAAACCGGAAGTGGCGCCGATCCAGGAAGGCACAGGTGAGCTCGATATCAAGATTGATCGCGGGCGGCTCGCAGCTTCTTACTACACTCTAAAGCGCGCGCACACGCGTGATGGCATGCGCTACTGCATTATCTCGCTTAATCTTTCGACAATAATTTTCGAACAAGCCGAAGACGCCTTTCGCTCGCAACTGGCACTGCCGGTGTTGTTCGGACTACCCGGTCTCAAAATCGGTCACGCGTGGCAACAACTGACGATCGCCAAATGCGATGCAGAGATGGCAGTTGAAATGGATTATCCGTTAGGCGACCCGATCGCGCGTGTGAAGCGCTACCTGCTCGATGAACGCGATGAACTCATCTACTACGCGGATGTGAGATATCGCAGTGACTGCATCCAATTCGATATGGACTTCAAGATATGATCGACATTGCCGCCGTTGAAAGTTTTGTGCTGCGCTATCCGTTGCAAACGCCCGTGCAGACGTCATTCGGGACGATGCATGATCGGCCGATGGTGCTGGTCAGAATTCGCGACCAGGACGGATTTGTTGGTTGGGGTGAGGTGTGGTGCAACTTTCCAAACGTTGGCGCTGAGCATCGAGCCCGGCTGGTTGACTCGGTTTTTGCATCGCATCTCACATCCAACACATTCCAGAGCCCGGAAGCGGCTTACGATCATCTGACCAAAGCAACCTGGGTACTCGCCATTCAAACCGGCGAGTATGGCCCGATTGCGCAATGCATTGCGGGTCTCGATATTGCGATCCATGATCTGGCGGCCAAGCGCGCGCAAAAACCGCTTTGGCAGCAGCTCGGCGGAACGCGCGATGCTGTGCCGGTTTACGCCAGCGGCATTAATCCAACCAAGCCGGAAATCATCGCCGAACAGGCTTTGAGCGCCGGCTATCCGGGCCTCAAACTGAAGATCGGATTTGGTCAGGAAACCGATCTCGCCAATCTCGCAAAGCTGCGCGACCTGCTGGGTCCGTCCGGCAAACTCATGGCCGACGCCAATCAGGCATGGACGGTTGAAGAGGCCTGCGAACATGCGGCAGCACTTGCGCAGTATGACCTGTTTTGGCTCGAAGAACCGATGGCAGCTGATCGCCCGCAAGCCGAATGGCAGCAGCTATCCGATTGCGCCCCGATGTCTCTCGCTGGCGGTGAAAATATCGTCGGCGACACGGATTTTGACGCAACGCTAGCGGCGCGCGTGCTGACGGTTGTTCAGCCAGACTTAGCCAAATGGGGCGGACTGACAAAATGCGTGCCACTCGGGCGTAAGATCATTGAGGCCGGTCTCAATTATTGCCCGCACTATCTCGGTGGCGGTATCGGCTTGGTCGCGTCCGCGCATGCACTGGCCGCAACCGGCGGTGACGGCATGTTGGAAGTTGACATAAATGCCAATCCGCTGCGGTCAGAGCTTGTTGGCGACATGCTGACAACAACACCCGGCATGGCAACGCTCAGCGCGAACGCAGGACTAGGTGTCGAGCCCGATCTGGAATGGCTGAAATCTTATCGTGTTGGCCATTGAAGACTACTTCGACGCATCGTTGATCTTCGAGCGTGCGGTCGCAGAAACACGCTCCAGGTCATCTTCGATGTGCAGCCACGTCAGCCGCTCCGAGTCATGTGCATGAATTTTCGGCGCCAGGTCGTTGGCCTGGTCGATAACGCCCAACGATATGTAGACTTGTCCTGGTAGATAGTCGTAGCGCCCGGTTAGCGATGATCCACAGGCAGCGCAAAACGTGCGCGTTGAGCCTGGGATAACGGTAATTTGGCGACCATCGTCTGGTGTAAATGTCACCGCCTTTTCATCGAATGCGGCAAACGCCGCAACAGGCCCGCCAGTCGCACGCCGGCACGAGTCGCAGTGGCAGTAGGCAACGGTTTCCGGCGCCTGCGTCGTGCTGAATGTTATCGCGCTGCAATAGCATCGCCCTGTAAACACAATCCGGGTGTCAGCGGACATATGATGTCTCCTGTCAATTGCAGGATTAGCGCGAAGGTCTTCAGCACGGCAAGTCATCATTTCTCTATCAACGAATTAGTTTTTCTTTATCATGCTCACAAGCTGAGACGCCTCTGCAACTGATCGAGATGGGCAAATGAGTGCATTGAAGAAGGTTCGATATGGTGTGCCATCAGGTAATGATGCGCTGACTGTCCGGTTCGGGATTGAGCAAGGTATCTTTGAAACTGAAGGCCTGGATCTGTCGATGCAGATCGTGTTTGGCGGGCCGCCGCTGGCTGCCGCCTTCGACAGTGGAGAGATCGCGATTGGCAGTCTGGGCTCGCCTTCGGGGATTCCGGCGATGGCTTCCGGCAAGCGGTTTCGGATCATCGCGAGTGGTTGCCGACAAAAGCCGCATATGTTCCTCGGTGTCCGCAAAGACATCCGCAGCTATCAAGAACTGAAAGGTAAACGGATCGGGGTTTTGAGCATCGGCAGCTGTCCGTCATGGATCGTGCGCAAAATGTTGGCGCATCATGGGCTCGACCCTGATGTTGATATCGAGCTTGTACCCTTGTTGGATGATTACCCGCGCATCATCGAGATCATGAAGGAGGGCGGTATCGACGCCTGCCTGGCGACAGAGCCCAACCTCTCGATTGGCGAGGACGATGACGTTCTGAATATTTGGGCGGCAGCCTACGATGAGCGCTATCTGCCGCGATTTCAGTGGATCGTCCGTGTCGCCAACCTTGATCTGATCGAGCAGGATCCGACATTGATTGAGGCTGTGTTGCGCGGCTGCCAACGCTCAGCGCATCATGCCAACGGGAACATCGAGGCGTTCTCTGGTTTCGTCGCCAAGTACTACGGCACCAACCAGCGCTCAGCGGAGCGCGCAATGCGGCGCGAACTTGCGCTCTATCAACTGGATTGCACGCTCGACATGGTGGGGTTGCAGAACTCGGTCGATATGCTGCACGAGCTCGGCGGAATTGACCGGCCAAGGAACGCGGCGGAGTTTACCGATATGCGATTTCAGTCCGCTATCAATTGATCAGATGGTTGCATCTCACCAACACGAAAGGCTCAGTGCATGCGCTCTAACATAGTGTTCGAAAATCTGGATCTGGAGACAGGCTTTAAAGAGTATGACGGCAAGGTCACTGGCATATCGGAGAAGGTGCTGTCGAGCGACCTCGATAAGGTGGCGCGAACTGGCAAGCGAGCGCGGTTGCTGCGATTACAGCCAGGTGTTGAGACGCCAGCGGCGCATGCACATGATTACTGGGAAGAGATCTATGTCATCAAAGGCAGCATGATCGAGGGCACGCCTGAGACGGCTGAGAGTCGGGTCGTCGCGCCAGCCTTTGCATCGCGTCAGCCGGGCTTTATGCACGGGCCGATCCGGACGGATGAAGAGTGCCTCATGATCGAGTTCTCGTGGTACGAGCAAGAGCGTGAGTGATTTTATCTGGAATCATTCGGACATTCTGATAGGTAGGCGCGCAACATGAAACCCAATGACAACTGGGGCTGGCAGGCGCGGATCGGCATGTTCATTGTCGGGGCTGAAGTGGTGCCCGAATCTGAATGGTGGGCGATGTGTCCGCCGAACGTGTCGGTGCACGCAGCCCGCGTGACAGCACGCGCGCCGTGGGCGAAATGGAATGCGGATCGGACAGCGGTGGAGCTTGAAGAAGACGTGATCCGGGGCGTCAAGCAGTTTGCCGGCCTGCGCTTGTCCGCGGCGGTGATCGGCCACAGCTCAAGCAGCTTTGTTGGCGGCAAAGGATGGGACGAGGCGGTTGCAGCGAAGCTCGCAGAACAGTTGCTGGGCGACGTGGCTGTGACAACCAATGGCCTGGATACGCTCGAAGCGCTACGTGTGTCGAATGTGCGGCGGCCTTTTCTGGTGTTACCGCCGTGGTTCAATGATGACCTGGTTGCAACTGGTTTGCGTTACTATGCTGATCACGGATGCGAACTCGCGGGTCATCTGCGCTATGACCCCGGTCGCAAATGGCGTGACCTGGCTCCAGGTTCGCTCTACCGAGAGGGCATGGGTCTCGAACAAGAGATCGAGCCGTTGTACCGGCAGATCATGGCGGCGTGTCCGGCTGAAGCGGACGGCGTTGTGATTGCCGGTACGGGATTTCGGTGTGCCGGTATTCTGGGCGCGCTGGAGCAGGATTTGGCGCGACCAGTATTGGCTGCTAACCAGATCAGCTTGTGGCGCTGCCTGCGTTTGTCGGGTGTGCGAACGCCGATTGCGGGTTACGGTCGGTTACTACAGCTTTGAGAGCTGTGGCACCAATTAATGTGATGGACAGACGGATCTTAAGCGGTCCAGGGGAAAGTAGAATCTAGTTATGACGACATCATCTGATCGCGAGTCCGGCAAAGCCATTGTGCGCAATGGTCGATCTTTTCTGCCTGGAATAATCGCCAATGACCTGTCAGGCGATATCCAGGCGCAGACGCGGGAGGCGTTCAAAAACGTGGATGCCTGTCTTGCAGAAATTGGATCGGACCGCACTCGAGTATTGATGGTACATATCTGGTTGAGCGATATGGCGTTGTTCCAAGACATGACGTCTGTTTGGAACGATTGGGTTGATGCCGACATTCCTCCGTCGCGCAGTTGTGTCAGAGCGAAGCCGATAACGGAGAATGCACTTCTCGAGGTTATCGCAACGGCAGCTGTTCCGAGCACGGTGTGGGGTCGCCAACCGATTGAGCGCTTCGGAATGGTTCGAGGACCAGGACGACCAACGATGTGTCTCGGGCTTGGGATTGGCGATTGGTATACCGTCTGCATAATTGCACCCGACTGCACCACCGGCATTGTCGGGCAAACGCAGCAGATACTGCAGATGTTCGATGACTATCTCGCCGAAGCCGGAACCGACAAAGCTCATTTGCTTACAGCTGAAATATGGCTGAAGAACATGGTCGACATCGATGCGGTCAATGCCATTTGGAGAGAGTGGTTGGGTAACGCAGGCCGTCCAGCTGTAAGCCTTGTGCGTGCGGACATGGCGCAACCTGAAATGCTGATCGAGATCCGGATCACGGCGGCGCGTTAGAGGCGGCGCTTCATTTTGTTTCAAAAGCCAAAGGTCCTGCGCATTGCAAGAAAGTTCAAGGGTTGACCGGTCGAGCGAGTTGTCCGGATCATCGGCAGGGCTCTACGAGCTTGAACAGCAAGTTCGGCGGGATCTGGCAATCATCGCACACCCGCATATGCAATGGATGACGCCGCACAAAAATCCGGATGGCAACGATGCGCTCGATGTTTTGATTGTCGGCGCTGGGCAATCGGGACTGGCAACAGCGTTCGGGCTGATGCGCTCGCGGGTCGACAATATTCTGGTCGTTGATCGTGCGGACTACGGCCGTGAAGGCCCCTGGCTGACCTATGCGCGCATGGAGACACTGCGCAGCCCCAAAAACTATACCGGCCCCGACCTTGATGTGCCGTCTCTGACTTATCAGTCCTGGCATACGGCAAAATATGGAGTGGCGGGCTGGAACGATCTCGGCCTGATCCCGCGCGAATATTGGGCCGACTATGTGACGTGGGTGCGCCAGATGACCGGTGTGCCGACACGCAACAACGTTGACGTGATTGATATCGAACCGGTCGGTGACGTGTTTGCAGTCAAGACACGCAAAGCGGATGGCAGCGAAGAGACACTGTTTGCGCGAAAGGTCGTGCTGGCGACGGGACAGGAAGGAGCCGGACTTTGGTGGATGCCGGATGACATCGCGAGCTTGCCTGAGAAATTTAGGGCCCATGCCGCCGATGATATCGACTTCGAAGCGCTACGCGGCAAGTCGGTCGCCGTGCTGGGCGCCGGCGCATCTGCGTTTGACAACGCAGCCGTTGCGCTTGAGCAAGGCGCAGCAGAAGTCAGATTGTTCTGCCGGCGAGAGACACCACAGGTCATACAACCCTATCGCTGGCTGACATTCCGTGGGTTTCTGAAACACCTCAGCGATCTCGATGATGTGTGGCGCTGGCGTTTTATGCGTCACATCTTGGCGCTACGTGAAGGCTTTCCGCAGGCAACGTATGATCGCTGCGCGTGCCACGATAACTTCGAATTGGTCGCAGGCGCACCTTGGCAATCGGTTTCGGTTATGGATGATCGCGTCGAAATCGTCAGCGCCAAAGGGACATACTTCGCTGATTTCGTGATCTGCGGTACGGGCGTTGAGATGGATTTTGCTCTGCGGCCTGAGATGCAGCGCTTTGCCGGCAACATCGCAACCTGGAGCGATTGTTATCAGCCGCCTGCCGATGAGCGTGATGACCGGCTCGGGCGCTTCCCGTATCTCAGTGAGGATTTCGCGTTTGTCGAAAAAGAGCCGGGCCGCACGCCGTGGATCAAGGACATTCATCTGTTCGCGATTGCATCGACGATGAGCTTTGGTCCATCGGGATCATCGATCAATGCCATGACGAGCGTAATCCCAAAGCTGGTCTCCGCCATCACCAAGGGGCTTTTCCAACAGGACGTGGAGCGGCACTGGCAGTCACTCAAAGCCTACGATGAGCCGCAAGCTGTAATCCCAATCAACACCGATAACGACGACGCGTGACGCGCCATATCGTTATATGACTGCTTTCTCGACGAAAGGTTCGTTCTTCTCGATGCGCTCGTAGTTGAATGGTGTGAGATCAAGCGCGCGGAACTCGCCGTAGGTAATGAGTTCAGCAGTGCCACGCCCCATGGCAGGTGATTGCTGAAAACCGTGGCCGGAAAAGCCATTGGCGAAGATGAAGTTATCGACCTGCGTGTGCCGTCCCAGAATGGCGTTTTGATCCAAAGTGTTGAACGCATAGTGCCCGGCCCACGAGTTGACCAGCTTGATTGCTTCGAACTGCGGAATGCGATTAGCGATGATCGGCCAGACTTTGTCTTCCCAGATGGTATGGTCCTGCTCGAAATCATCGTAGTCGGCAGCCGGATCGACATCGGGTGGGCATCCGGCCAGATAGTAGGTGCCATCCGTGCGCATATGAACGCCGGTTGGGTCGATCGTCAGTGGCAGATCGCGATCGAGTGGTTGCTCGGCGGCAAAGATAAATGTGTAACGCTTGCGCGGCTCTACCGGAATTTCGATGCCAGCCATCCGAGATGTCAGCACCGCGCGGGGCCCCGACGCATTGACGACGGTGCCACAAGAAACGATATCGCCCGATTTTAGCGTGACGCTTTCAACCCGCGTGCCATTGGCGTTCTTCGTCATCGCAACAACTTCGTTGGTCAGATACTCAGCACCTTTTTCGCGGGCACTGCGCTTCCACCAATCAAATAGCGTGTTGCCATCAAAGTAACCTTCATCAATGAGGTTGTGGTTGCCAGCAATAATGTCGTCCATCTTGTAGAACGGATAGTCGCGTTTGATTTCTTCAGCCGTCATGTGCTTCGTGCCGGCACCGCAGGCGACTTGTGTTTGTTGCGCTTCTTTCAAGACATCGGCAAAGGCCTGAGTGTCGGCCAGATACATGTAGCCAAAACTCTGCAATACGGGCTGTGGCACGCGCGGATCGTTGCCCATATAAGCTTGAAAGTTCTTTACGAAATCGGCCCCAAACTGCGAGATACGAACGTTTATCTCAGCTGAGAATTGCTGGCGGATGCATGAGTTGGTAAGCGACGTGGACGCGAATTCGTACGTTGGGTCTCTTTCGACGACCAGCACGGAGCCATTGAAATCCGGATTGTTGGTGAGGAACCAGGCGACCGATGATCCATACATCGCACCGCCAACGATGACGACATCATAGCTCGATTGTTTGGGTGTCGCGAGAGGCGTCGTCATGGATGGTCACTTCCCTGTTTCACGGCTTCAGGCGAAATATAACTGCGCGTGAGGTCTCTGGCGACAACTTTGGGGTTTGATATCTGCTCAAGCAAAATCTCCCCTTTGATTGCAACATCGTGATAACGCATGATGCACTCGACTAGGCGCTTTCAGGTGTTGGGCAATCGGCCTCGGACAGGATAATCGCGCACCGAACAGGATGGACGCAATGACCGCATCGATAACTGAGCCGCAACCCGGTGATGCCGTGGAAACCGTCAAGCGCGTGATCGGTGAGATTGATCGCCATGAGCCAAAGCTGCAGGCTGTTGTCGAACGGCTCGAAGTGACGGCTCTTGCGGAGGCGCGGCGCTGCGATGAGTTGGCGGCTACCGGCACGCGCGCCGGACTGCTGCACGGCCTACCGATCGTGATCAAAGATATTATCGACGTATCGGGACAACCAACTCGTTCCGGTTCACTGACGCGCGCCAACAATCCAGCCTGCGAACACGATGCGCCGGTGGTTGCAGCACTACGTGGCGCCGGCGCCATTCCAGTTGCTAAGACGAATACGGTTGAATTCGCCATTGGCGGCTGGGGCACAAACGAAACCGTCGGCACGCCGTGCAATCCTTGGGATCTCAACACGCATCGGGTGCCCGGCGGCTCGTCAAGCGGCACCGGCGTTCTGGTTGGCGGCGGCGTTGTGCCGGGTGGGCTTGGCACGGATACTGGCGGCTCGGTGCGCATCCCGGCAGCTCTATGCGGCTGTGTTGGTCTCAAAACATCAATCGGCCTCGTCAGCCGCGCAGGTGTCACTCCGCTCTCCGATACGCTCGATACGATTGGCCCATTGGCGCATTCTGTCGAGCTTGCAGCCCGCATGCTCGCCGTGATGCAGGGCGCTGATCCAGCCGATCCAGCAACGCTCGGGCGCCCCGGTCAGTGTCCGCTAGAGGGACTACAGCGTGGCGCTTCTGGCATGCGTCTCGCGCGGATTAAAGCCGATCAGATGCCACATCTCTCGGGCGAAATGGCGGCTGCGTTCGATCACGCGCTCGATCAGTTGCGCGAAGCTGGCGCCACAATCACCGACATCGAAATGCCGATGCCGCTTGATGAGTATCAGGCGCTCAGCGGTGCGATTTCAGCCGCCGAAGCCTATGCCACCTACGCGGAGCTCGCTGATGATCCGACATCGCCGTTGGCCAAACCCAATCGTCAACGCATATTGAGCGGCAAGAAGATCACGGCTGCCGAGTTGATCCGTATCCGGCGTGAACGTGATCGTGCGATCGCGGATTTCGAGGCCGTGATCGACCGTGCCGACGCGATTGTTTTGCCGACGGTGCCTTACGCTGCGATACCGGTTGCCGACGTCGACGAGCGCTTGATGCACATGTCGTCTCACACACGCTTTGGCAATTATCTGGCGCTTGCGGGACTGGCCGTGCCGATGGGGCTGACCGCAAGCGGTCTGCCAGCGTCACTGCAGATTGTCGTGCGTCGTTTCGATGATCCGCTAGCGTTGCGCATCGGTGCCGCCTTCGAAAAAGTTCGTGGACCATTCGCGCCACCGAACCTCGGTTAGCGGCAGTCGATGCAACTCACGACAGAGGCTCAGCGACTTTGCTGGGCCTGGAAGATTGAGCGAGACATCTTTGAGCGCGTTGGTGGCAGCTTGCATGGCTCGCCTTCGAACAATGGATGGCTTGGATGCTCGCCACGAACAATCGCGCCGTCATATCGGCTCTTCTGATTGTGCGGCATCAGCGGCAGGCAGTTGGCGGCTGAATAGGCAAACAGCAGAAATGGCCGTGCCCGTGTCGGATGGTTGTTCGGCATTGAGCCATGCACGGACCGGCAATGATGGACGGTCACGCTGCCAGCCGGTCCCTTGAGGTAGGTTGTCTTGTCCAAGTCGACCTTTTCGACGTCAGCATCATCGATGTAACCGCACCAGTTGCCTTGCTTGTTGTAGTGATCATACACCAGTCCTTTGTGGCAGGGCTGTTCAACGCTGACTGCTGCATAACTCTGCGATAAGGGATTCACGGTCGGGGATTTATCTGAATCTATAGGAGTGCGTTTGATTCGAAAGGAGCGCACTCATGGCATCAGAATTCCTGGAACTTTTATCACAGAT
>CAJQQK010000210.1 GCA_905480435.1 uncultured Hyphomicrobiaceae bacterium
TTCCATTTTTGTTTAACAGCGCAATATTGAGCAAAAACTTTAGATCTTCGTCTTGATAATAGCGGATATTCGTTTTTGTTCGCTGGGGTACAATTATCCCATAACGTTGTTCCCAAATCCGAATCGTATGCGCTTTGATCCCGGAGAGCTTTTCCAGGTCTCTAATTGAATATACCGCCACTATTACAAAATCTTTTAAATCAGTTACTTATGTTTTTGGAATAGATTCCCTCCGTCTCCGCCAGCCATACAATCTTCATCATTCAAAATTGATATTTCTTAGAGACCACGACGAAACTACGATACTTTTCACACATCAGCTCTCAACCATGAGCCATACAAGTGGCTGTTGCGACGGAGCATTTGGCTCAGGCTGGGCACCACTTGCCTCTACAAGCTCTGCGCGATGCTCTAGACAGACAAATATGTGTCTCTTACTTCTGGCTTCGACTCGAGTTCTTCGAAAGTGCCGTCGAACTTGCTGGTGCCGCCTTCGATGATGATAGCGCGATCAGCAACGATTTTCGCAAAGTGGAGGTTTTGTTCCGAGATCAAAACCGAGAGCCCTTCTTTCTTGAGCTTCAGGATTGTCTCAGCCATCTGCTCAACAATAACCGGCGCGATGCCTTCTGAGGGTTCATCAAGTAGTAGCAATTTTGGGTTGCCCATCAGCGTGCGGGCAATCGTCAACATCTGCTGCTCGCCACCAGATAGCTCTTTGCCGCGGTTATCACGCCGCTCCTTTAGGTTTGGGAACAGTTCGAAAAGAATGTCCACCGACCATTCAATCACGCCTTCGCGGGCCGGCTGACGCCCAACCTCTAAGTTTTCGAGGATCGTCAAGTCGGTAAAAATACGTCGCTCTTCCGGTACGTAGCCAAGCCCCATTCGGGCGATCCGATGCGCCGGCTGGCCTGTTATGTCGTGCCCAAGAAAATGGACGCTGCCGCTTTTGGGCCGCACCAACTGCATGATCGACTTCATAGTCGTTGTCTTGCCCGCACCATTACGGCCAAGCAGTGAAACAACTTCACCGCCGCCAACAGAAAAGCTTAGATCCTCTAAAATGTGAGCCTTTGCGTAAAAGCTATTTATCGAGTTGACTTCAAGCATGCTCACCTGCGGCTTCTTCTGCGAAAAGGGTTCCGCCACCAAGATAAACTTCCTGAACCTTAGGATCATTGCGGACGTCTGTGACCGACCCATTCGCGATCAGTTCGCCACGATTGAGAACCATAACTCGGTGCGCATGCGTGAACACCACGTCCATGTCGTGCTCAGTAAACAAGACGCTGATATTCTTTTCGCGCACGATATCAGCAGTTAGCTGCATCAGCTTTATCCGTTCAGTCGGCGCCATCCCGGCTGTTGGTTCATCCATCAACAGCAATGCTGGATCGTGGCTGAGCGCAATCGCAAGCTCCAACCGTTTGAGATCGCCGTACGCAAGAATAGCGCAATGCCGATCCGCCTGCTCCGGCATGCCGACGAGTTCGAGAAGCGCCATCGCTTCCTTTCGGTAAAGCCGGGTCGCAAACGGAAGAAGCGAATAGATACGCCGATGATAGGACATCAAGGCCATCTGCACGTTCTCAATCACAGTCATCGATGGGTATGTCGCGGTGATCTGAAACGTACGCCCAATACCTTTTCGCCAGATAGCTCTTGTTGGCAGATTGGCAATGTCCCGGCCTTCGAAAAGCACCTCGCCACTGGTCCGCTTAAGCTGTCCCATCAGCATGTTAAAGCACGTTGTTTTCCCGGCACCGTTGGGCCCGATCAAAGCAAGCAATTCACCTTTCGCGACCGTGAAACTGACCTTGTCCACGGCACGTAGTCCGCCAAAGGTTTTCGATAGATTGCGCACATCCAGGACAGCCTCGGTAGATCTGGTCATTGCAGATCCTCCGATTTGCGTATCCATCCAAAGCGTTCACTGACCTTGCGTGCGGTGCCAACGATGCCTTCTGGTGCCAGAATAACAACCAGTATAATTACGACGCCAAGTGTGAGGCGCCAATATTCAAAGCGCGTTAGTTGATCTTTGATAAACTCAAGAGACGCCCCCCCGACAACGGCGCCTGAAAGAGTTTTGACACCGCCTAGAAATACAACGATCAGCGCATCAAATGAACGGCCAATCTCAAGCTCAGTTGGGAAAATGCTGCCTTTGGAAAACACAAACAAACCGCCAGCAATCCCAGCCATAGCGCCTGCGAATGCAAAAGCCAGCCATTGCACCTGCTTGGTATGGATGCCGGTCGCCTCAGCTTGTTTGACCGAATCCCGGGCAGCTCTCAGAGCATAACCAAACGGTGAGTGCGCGGCATGGCGCAAGAACAAGATCCCACCAACCCCAATGATCAAAGTCAGGTAGTAGTAACTGGTGTTATCTGACAGCCACGGCGACGGCCAGATATCAACCATGCCATCGTCGCCACCAGTGACCTCGCCCCATTGAAAAACTAGGGACCAGAGCAGTTGCGCGAAGGCCAACGTCAACATCGCAAAGTAGACACCGGTGAGCCGCATGCAAATCCAACCAATAATAAAGGCTGCCAACCCGGCTCCAACGGGCGCCAGAAGCAGCGCGAGCTCCATCGGCGTGTCGGCGAATTTGACGAGCAATGCCGCCACATAAGCGCCGCCGCCAAAGAACGCAGCGTGACCGAAGGAAACCAAACCGCCTAATCCCAGCATAAAGTGTAAGCTGGCGGCAAACAGGCAGAAAATAATGATGTCGGTCGTTAGGACAACATGAAAGTTGGAACCAAAAACCGGTACGAGAGCCAGTAGTACTAGCATAGCCGCAACAAACATCCTGAGCTGCGGGCCTGCCGGCTTAATCGGACGTTCCGGCTCACCAACTTGACCATGCTCTCCGGCAAACTCTTCACGGCCGAGCAATCCGTAAGGGCGGATCATCAAGACCACGGCCATAACGACAAACATCAGCACCAATGTGCTCTCTGGCAGATACGCAACACCAAACACGTTCAGCACTGAAATCAACACGGCAGCAATGTAGGCGCCGGGCAATGACCCCATGCCACCAATGACGACAACCACAAAGATTGCAGCCAGAATGTTAAAATCCATCAACAGGTCGGCGCCGCCTTTCGGAAGTTGGATTGCACCACCCAACCCCGCCATTGCTGAGCCCAAGAAGAACACGCCCGTGAACAGCCACGCCTGATTGACACCCAGCGCGCCGACCATTTCGCGATCCTGCGTCGCGGCGCGAACCAACACGCCAACGCGCGTTTTCGTAATCAGATACCAAAGAGAAAGTAGTATCATTGGCGTAATTGCGATCATTGCCAAATCATACTGGGGTATCGGCTCACCCAAGATCCGAACAACGCCTTTCAGTCCAGGGGCTCTCGGACCGAGTAGATCTTCGGCCCCCCAGGTCAGCAGCGCAAGATCCTGGATAACGAGAATAACGCCAAACGTCGCCACCAGCTGAAACAGCTCCGGTGCTTTATAAACCGGGCGCAGAACGCAGATTTCAACGATGACACCAATGAGCCCAACGGCTAGTCCAGCCAACAACACAGAAAGCCAGAATCCGAACATGCCAGGCAAGAACTGCATCAGCGAATAGCCGATGAAAGCCCCCAGCATGTAGAAAGAGCCGTGCGCGAAATTGACGATCCGCGTAACACCAAAAATCAGCGATAGACCTGATGCAACAAGAAAAAGCGTCGAGGCGTTGGCAAGGCCCGTCAGCACTTGCGCAAAGATTAATTCCATCGAGATCAGAGCCTGTAAGGAAAAACGTCAGAAGCCCAATGGATGTCTGATCCATTGGGCCTCGATCTACTACTTCGCAGCAGGGCGCAATTTGGCAACTTCTGCATCTGATGGCAGATAGTCTTCGCCCTTCTTGTAGCTCCAGTTGATCATGCGGCCAGCACCATCTTTCAGCGTCGTCGTGCCGACAAACGCACCCATGGTTGCCTGATGATCCTGCTTACGGAAGGTGATCTTGCCAACCGGCGTATTGACGTCCAGTCCTTTAAATGCAGCGACAAGTGCAGCTGTATCCGTTGAACCAGCTTTCTTGATGCCGGCTGCGATTGACTGCGCGGTCATGTATCCGACAAGTGAGCCAAGCTTTGGCGGCGTATTGTATTTTGCCTTATACGCATCCACGAACTTCTTGTTCGCACCTTCTTTGAAATCGTACCAAGGATAGCCGGTTACCGTCCAACCAACCGGTGCTTCATCTTTCAGTGGGTCCAGATACTCAGGCTCACCTGTCAGCAAGCCGTAGACTTTACGCCCTTTAAACAAACCGCGTGTCGTGCCTTCACGAACAAATTTCGCAAGGTCTCCACCAAACGTAACATTGTAGATCGCATCAGGTTTTGCCCGCTCGATAGCCTGCACTTCTGCACCGGCATCGATTTTGAACAGTCCTGGCCATTGCTCAGCGACAAACTTCACGTCGGGCTTGAGTGCTAACAGAGCTTTCTTGAAGGCAGCAACCGCATCTTTGCCATACGCGTAGTTCGGTGCAATCGTGGCGTACGTCTTCGCGTCAGTTTTTGCTGCAGCTTCGGCAAGCATCGAGGCTTGCATGAAAGTCGAGGAACGCAGGCGGAATGTGTATTCATTGCCTTTGGCCCAGACAAGAGCGTCAGCCAACGGCTCGGCTGCCAGATAGAGGTATTTCTTTTTGCCGGCGAAAGATGAAATCGCCAAGCCGACGTGCGAGAAGATCGTTCCCGTCAGCATCACCGCGCCATCGCGTGTCATCAACTCTTCAGCAATCTTCACCGCTTCACCAGGCTTGCCTTGGTCGTCGCGATAGATGAACTCAATTGGTTTGCCGAGAACGCCGCCAGCTGCATTGATTTCAGCAAGCCCAAGCTCGATGCCTTTTTTGTAAGGCTCAGCGAACGCCGCCATGCGCTTATAATGATTAATCTCGCCAATTTTGATCGTGTCAGCGGCGAGCGCAGCCGTTGCCGATAACGCTACGGTCAATGCCGCGGCAAGCCCCATTACATTGTTTGATCTCACGTTTTCACTCCCTTTGTTTTTATTGCTAGTCGTGCAGCACGTACGTCGGCTTCACGGGGGCACCCAGATCTTGCGTTCGTTCGGATTCCACGAGCTCCCGAATTCTTTTTCGATAAACGTTTGGACCCTTGTCGATGGCTATACGGATCGGGCGACGCTTTTGCGGTCGATTTTCCTCTTCCTGGATCGCCTCAAGGATCACCTTATCTTCATTAAATGCAACTTTGAACATCGCATCCATCTGTTTGGATGCCGCCTCATCCCCAACGGCTGCATTTCGCAAGTGCATCCATCGGTCTATCGTGTATTCAGCGCTGACGGGCGTTAGAAAGTGAAGAGCAAAAATTCGAACGCCTTTATCACGCTCTTCTTCTGGTAATTTGAGATCTGCATCGGCACTGCCAAAGTCGATCGCAGCAATACAAGGCAGATGCAGATAATAGTAGTGCCAGCGATCGACGTTGCCTTTAAAGCCGCCAAATTTTTGGAAGAATCCAATAGGCGCCGAATCCCTTATCCAGCGCCAGGCGATGATCTCTTCACCGCTGGTTTTGACATGGACGGGTACGTTTTCGCTGGCCGCATTGCCAAGTGTCGTCGGATGCACAAAACTAACGTGTGCCGGATCAACGAGGTTTTCAACGACATTCAAATAGTGCGATTGCAGGTGAAGCAACTCGCCTTGATGCGCGTGCCATTTCGGGTCTGTGAACTGCGGCAGATCGAAAATCGTACTTACGTCGGCACGATCTGGCTCGCCCATCCAAATCCAAACGATGTCATGTTTTTCATGGATGACATAGGCATCAACGAAGGCTGAATCGGGGACATTCTCCTGGCCGGGAATGCGCACACACTTACCTTCGCAATTGAAGGTCATACCGTGATAACCGCACTGAATGTCGTCGCCGATACGTTTACCCATCGACAGTGGCAACTGGCGATGCGGGCAACGATCTTCCAAGGCAATGACATTGCCGCCCGAATTTCGAAAGGTGACGATATTTTCTTCAAGGATCGTGATGCGCCGCAGGTCGTCGCCGAACTCGGACGCCCAACCAGCGACATACCAAGCGTTTTTCACGTACTCCATTGCGCCCTCCAACTCGATGCAAATGCTTGCAGACCACTACCGAAGCCGTAGTTGAGCAGAAACGCGATTACGAACGCCAGCGTGCGATAAATCAACATCAGATTCTACCTCTCTGTCCGCAACTTCTGGGTTCCGGAAGTATCAATGCCAAGCGGTGCGCCGCTCAATGCAACACCGAACAACTCTGCAGCTTGCGCCGTCGTGTACCTTTCCAACAGGACATCGCGCAGTACAGCTTCAGGATCGCGATGCAACGGGTTGCCGTATCCACCGCCGCCGGGCGTCTTAACGCGAACACGGTCACCAGCAGTCAGTGGAACATCCTGCTCTTTCGATAAATGAACTGGCGTGTAGGGTTTGCCATCTTGAAACACCGTCACTTCATTGACAGCACCGTCGGCGCCACCGCGTGCACCTTGCGGCCCGAAACGGCCGTGATCCATCACGAAGCTTGCGCACGCTGCACCACGGCGCAGCTCAAGTTCATAGTCTAGACCAAACCCGCCGCGATGTTCGCCGGCACCGCCAGAGCCCTCGCGCAGTGCGTAACGATGGTACAAGACAGGGAACGCCTGCTCCATAATCTCTACCGGTGGAGCTTTCGAAATCCCGATGGTTGAACATCCATTGCTCAAACCGTCATGATCAGCATTACCGCCATAACCACCGCCGGAAAGTTGATACATGACGAAGTCCCGATTGCGATCAGGATCATGGCCACCAAGGGCAAAGTTGCCGCTGGTGCCAGCTGGCGCTGCCGTTACTCGATCGGGCAGCACTTCGACAAGCGCTGCAAATACCGCTTCTGCAATGCGCTGCGAAACTTCGGCTGCGCACCCTGAAACCGGTCGCGGATATTGAGCATCGAGAAACGTCCCCACTGGACGCAGAACTTTTAGAGGCTCAAATGCACCGGCACTAATCGGCACTTCCGGAAAGATGTGGCGCATGGCCAAATAGACAGAACTCAGCGTTGTCGCCAGCACAGAATTCATCGGCCCCAAACAAGGCGGGTTCGAAGCGCTGAAGTCGAACGTCAGTTCATCATTTGACTTGTCGATCTTCAATTTGATCGCAAGTGGTTCGTTGACGACGCCATCACTGTCGATCCAGGCGACAGACTGATACTGCCCGTCAGGAATCTCCGAGATACATACGCGCATCTGCTTTGCAGCGCGCACGCGTAGTTCGGCGATTGCATCGCGCACAACATCGTCGCCATATCGATCAAGCAGCTCATTTAAGCGATCTTCGCCAACCATCAGCGCTGCAGCTTGGGCCTTCACATCGCCGATCCGTTGATCGGCAACGCGAATATTCGAACAGATGATCGAATAGATCTCACTATCGAGCTGCCCCTTCTTAAACAATTTCACCGGTGGCAATCGAAGGCCTTCTTGCTCAACAGCCGTCGCAGAAGCTGAGAACCCACCCGGCACGGATCCGCCGGTATCAGGCCAATGTCCTGTATTTGAGAGCCAGCAAAAGATCTTTCCCTCGCGATAGAACGGTCTGGCGAACCGGACATCCATCAGATGCGTTCCGCCCAGATAGGGGTCGTTGACAATGTAAATATCTTCTGGCTCAGGCGCCAACACCTTGCCCGCTTCAATCATCTCGATCAGCGTACGCGTGGAATACTGCATCGTGCCAACAAAAACCGGCAGACCGCCTACGCCTTGTGCAATCAGCGAACCGTCAGCAGCCGAATAAATGCCATCAGACCGGTCATTTGCTTCCGCGATCACCGGCGAGAAAGCAGCTCGCGAGAAGCTGAGATCCATCTCATCGCAAACCTGTTGAAGGCCCGCTTGGATCACACTCAGGGTGATGGGATCGATGGCGCCACTCATGACGGAGCCCCAACTGTAATCAAAATATTCCCGTGCGCGTCGGAACGCGCTTGGTCATCAGGCTCAATGAGGATGGTCGTATCCATTTGTTCAACGATCGCCGGTCCATCTATTGTGAACTGTTCCGGCAGATGATCACGCCAATAGATCGGCGTTTGTTGCCAGCCACCATCGAAATACACATTCCGAACGCCGGTCTGGGCGTCGCTGATGCTGGCCTTTCGACCACTCGGATCAATCAGCTTGGAGAGATCCAATGTTTCTCGTTCACCGATCACTGACGTTTTGACATTGACGAGGTTGGCCTTGATTTCTGCAAGCTCAACCCGGAAGCGATCGTAGTAGACACCTTCAAACAGTTTACGCAGGCTCTCTCGGTCGGGTGTGGCGGTATCAAGCGGCACCGTGAGAAGATGAGTTTGACCGACAAACTGCATGTCAACGCTGAACGTGTGAGTGATCCGCTTCAATGGAATGTTTTGGCGCTCCAGGACAGCCGCACCATCGGTCATCTGTTTGGCAAAGATTGAATGCACTCGATCCATATCAGCACTGTCGAGTGGCGCATTAATCCCGTTGACGAAATCCTGGCGAAGGTCGGCAACAACACAGCCCAGCGCATTGGTAATTCCAGGACGACACGGTATCAGAATCTGCGGAATGCCAAGTTCTCGTGCAAGCGCTGCAGCATGCAGCGGACCAGCACCGCCAAACGCAAACAGCGAAAAGTCGCGAGGATCAGCCCCGAGCGAAATCGACACCTTGCGGATCGCACCGGCCATTTTGGTATTGGCCACTTTGATGACGGCAGCAGCTGCCTCCACGGCGCCAAGTTGCAGTGGTTTGCCAATTTCGGATTCAAACAAATCCGTGACGGTATTGATCGAAACACCAGCTTCAACCGATTTCAATTTGCCCGGGTCAAGCCGTTGCAACACCAGGTTCGCATCTGAGATTGTCGGTCGGGTCCCGCCGTTGCCGTAACAAATCGGACCGGGGTTTGCGCCGGCACTTTCCGGCCCAACCTCAAGCAATCCAGCTGAATTCACCCGGGCGATCGAGCCCCCACCTGCACCAACGGTCCGCACATCCACCATCGGCACGTGGATGGGCATCGCGTACTCAATCTCGATTTCATTCGAGACGGAGGGCTGCGCATTGCGGATCAACGCCACATCAGTTGAAGTGCCGCCCATGTCATAGGTGATGAGATTCTCGATGCCGGCCGCGCGCCCTGTGTAAGCAGCAGCCATCACGCCCGATGCAGGGCCTGACATCACTGTCTTCGCCGCTTCCCGCGCGACGAATTTGGAGGACACCATGCCCCCATTGCCGTTCATAACAAGTACGTCACCGGCGTAACCGTTTTGCCCAAGCTCATCGGTGAGGCGCTTGATATATCTTTCGAGCAAAGGTTGCACGGACGCATTCACGGCCGCTGTTACACCGCGCTCAAACTCACGGCTTTCCGACAGCAGCGTGTGCCCCATGGTGACGTACGTGTTCGGCCAGATATCGGTAACGATTTCATGCGCGCGTTGTTCATGCGCTGGATTGGCATAGGGATGCAGAAAGTGAATGACAACAGACTCGCAACCCACGGCCAAAAGCTTGCGCGCCGCATCAGCCACTTCGGCTTCATCGAGCGACGTGACGACAGCTCCGGAAGCGTCCATCCGCTCGGTCACTTCGATCCGTAGGTCACGCGAAATGATCGGAACAAACTCACCCTTCATGCCATAGGCTTGCGGTCGCGTTCTGCGTCCAAGCTCAAGCACATCGCGGAAACCACGGGTTGTGATCAGACCGGTTTTGCTGAGTTTTCTTTCAAGAACCGCATTCGTTGTTGTGGTGGTGCCATGGATAATCAGCGCGACCGTCGCGAGATCGACATCGGCTTCCAGCAAGGCGTTGAGCACGCCGAAAGCTTGATTATCGATCGTGCTTGGCACCTTGGCGAGGCGCACTTCTTTCGTCTGCTGATTGATCAGCACGAGATCGGTGAACGTACCACCAACATCAACTCCAACAATCTGGTTTGCTGTAACAGACACCATTTATCACACGCGCATTTCATGAAAATTATTCATTCGCATGCAAATGAAATCAGCAATCATCGATAGTGTCAACTTTAATTGCAGATGCTCGATCTCAACATCCAACACTCAGGTCAGTTTGGACAGCAACGTGAGAAGTCTCTCCGCTTCTTTTTGCGTCAGTGGATCGAGCGTTTCCTTTGTTACCCCGAGAGCCGCAGAACTAAAGTGGTTAAATGCAGCCCGCCCTGCTTTCGTGGGGCGCACCAAAAGGCGTCGTTGGTCGTTGGGGTCTTTTTTTGTCACCGCCAAATCTCGTGCACGCAACCGATCAACCACACCCTTAATCGTGGCGACGTCCATCGCAACCCTGCGTCCGAGCTCGTTTTGGGAAACACTACCCAGCTCACAAAGCTTGGCGAGCGCTGCGAACTGGGTCGAGGTCAATTCTGGAAGATGGTCGAAGAATATCGCCAAGTGACGCTGTTGCACCCGCCTCAGCAGAAATCCAATTTGCTGATCCAGCAAATAGGGTGTCGTCTCTGTTGTGCCTTTTGTAGCGCTGTTCTTGGT
Source organism: uncultured Hyphomicrobiaceae bacterium (assembly GCA_905480435.1). Lineage (GTDB taxonomy): Bacteria > Pseudomonadota > Alphaproteobacteria > Rhizobiales > Hyphomicrobiaceae > CAJQQK01. The sequence continues at coordinate 10,587 of CAJQQK010000210.1, forward strand.
CATGATTCCCACGGATTTATCTCGGTTAGTCTTATCCCCGATCCAACACAGAATGCAAACCAGTTTGAGTTGACAAGTTCGAAAATAGCACGCAAAATCCGTTTGCATACGAATGAGTTTCACATACGAAAACAGTTTTAGTGTCAGGAGGCCACGCTTGAAAGACTCGGGGCTTGCACATTATTTCCGACCCACCGATTTGGGATTGGCGTTGGACTGGCTCTCGGACAACGAGGCCCGTGTTGCGGCGGGATGCACAGACCTGCTTGCGGCAACAACTGCGCCGCAGCTGTCAGGCCCCGTGCTTGATGTGACAGCGATTCAAAATCTACGCGGCATCTCCAAGGACGATAGGTATTGGCGGTTTGGTGCAACCACAACGTGGACGGATGTCATTCGTGCAGATCTGCCCCCGGCCTTTGACTCTCTGAAACTTGCAGCGCGAGAAGTTGGTTCCCAGCAAATCCAAAACGCAGGAACCCTCGCCGGAAATCTCTGCAATGCATCACCTGCCGCAGATGGCGTGCCATGCTGGCTAACTCTGGACGCACAAATTGAGCTAAAATCCAAACACACCACACGCGTGTTACCGTTGAGCAGCTTTCTTAACGGGCCGCGCCAGACCGAGCTGGCAACTGATGAAATCGTTTCTGCGATACTCGTACCTCAGACGTCTGCAGGCGGGCGCTCATCGTTTCTGAAATTTGGCGCTCGCAAATACCTCATCATTTCAATCGCCATGGTCGCAGCCCGTATCACGGAGAACCGTGGTGTGGTGTCAGAGATTGCGATTTCTGTCGGTTCGTGCGGAGCGGTTGCAACGCGCTTGACCGAGCTTGAGGCGGCACTCAACGGTCAGCCTTTGCTTGGTATCGAAACACGGATTACGGACGTCATGATCGAAAACGCCATTGATCCAATCGACGATCTGCGCAGCGATGCTGTTAGCCGCAAAATCGCTGCCAGCGAACTTGTGCGTCGCTGCATCGCATCTCTGGGGCAAGATCCGGTGGCCTCAGCATGACAGCCCAATCTGTTGAATTTTCTGTCACGATAAACGCAAGACCGACCAAGATTTTGGCGCATCCAGGCAAGCGTCTGAGTGACGCCTTGCGCACGGACTTAGGGCTCATCGGCACCAAAGTTGGTTGTGACGCCGGAGATTGCGGAGCTTGCACGGTTCTTATTGACGGTGAGCCACAGTGCGCCTGCCTGACACCGCTCAGTCACGTTGCGGATCGAGAGATAGCAACAGTTGAAGGATTATCCGCAGACCAGCTGGCTCCTGTGCAAGAGGCATTCTTGCGGCACGGCGCAGCACAATGCGGCATTTGTACACCTGGAATGTTGATGGCAGCGACCGCGCTGCTGGCAAACAATCCATCGCCGACGCCAGATCAAGCCGAAGAAGCATTGTCCGGAGTCCTGTGTCGCTGCACGGGATATCGCAAGATTATTGCGGCCGTTTGTGATGTGAGAGATCAGCACGAGAAGCGATTAATGCCAAGCGCAGGGCATGCTGTTGGCGCACCTGTTGAGCGACTTGATGGGCGCCAGAAGGTCGATGGGACAGAGATCTTCGGTGCAGATTATCGACCGTCCGATGCTCTATACGTGCATGTCATTCGTTCCCCTTATCACGCCGCTCAGTTCAAGTTCGGCGATCTCGCTGAATTCGTCGAAAGCACACCCGGGGTCGAAGCAGTTTTCACAGCCGATGACATCCAGGGTGAAAATGTTTTCGGTGTCATTCCACCGTTTGCAGATCAACCAGCTTTGGCAAAAGACCAGGCGCGTTTCATGGGAGAAGCTGTCGCATTGGTTGTGGGTGATCAGGATTTTCTGACCGCCATGGACCTTGCTCCGTTTCCAGTTGTATGGACGGAGATCGAGGCCAACCTCGATCCGCTGGTCGCTCAGACGGACAAGGCTCCAGACATTCACAGCGGCCGGCCCAACAACGTCTTGATCACTGGTAACGTCAAAACCGGAGATCCTGCAGCGGCACTGTCAAAGGCGGCCCACATTGTTCGCGGCGAGATGACAACAAGTTTTGTTGAGCATGCCTATATCGAGCCGGAGGCGGGCAGCGCTTGGGTCGATGGCGAGGCTTTGGTTATTCAGGCCTGTACCCAGGCCCCTTATATGGACCGCGCTGATACCGCCCGCGTTCTCGGACTTGATCCAGAGAAAATTCGCATCATTCCGACGGCTACGGGGGGCGGGTTTGGTTCAAAAATAGATGTCTCCATTCAGCCATTGCTCGGACTTGTTGCGTTGAAGACCGGTCGACCGTGCCACATCGTTTATACCCGTTCTGAATCGATGGCATCGACCACCAAACGCCACCCCGGCATCATGCGTGCAAGCATCGGCGCTGATACAAATGGTAAAATTGTTGGGATGCACTTCGACGGTGACTTCGACACCGGAGCCTATGCGAGCTGGGGCCCAACTGTCGCCAACCGGGTTCCGGTGCATGCATCAGGCCCCTACAAAACACCCAACTATCTGGCGCAGGCTCGGGCTGTTCATACCAATGGTCCCGTCTCTGGCGCCTTTCGCGGCTTCGGTGTTCCCCAGGCGGCATCCCTCCAGGAAACCCTCTACGATGAGTTAGCCGAAAAATGCGGAATAGATCCGCTGGAATTCCGTCGTATCAACGCTTTGCAGGATGGCGACACATCCGTTTGTGGCCAGGAGATGCAAGGCGTCGGTATCCGCGAGTGCCTGGATGCATTGGTGCCGCATTGGAATGCTGCCAAGTTGGCAGCGGTTGAGTTCAACCGATCATCGACAACCATTAAACGCGGCGTCGGTGTTGCATCATGCTGGTACGGGTGTGGCAACACCTCGCTATCCAATCCATCAACAATACGCCTCGGCATTACGGCCGACGGGCGGTTGTTGCTCCATCAGGGCGCCGTTGACATCGGTCAGGGCTCAAACACGGTTATCCCACAAATTTGCGCAGACGCGTTAGGTTTGCCGCTTGATCAGTTCGAGTTGATCGGTGCCGACACCGCACTCACACCAGACTGCGGGAAGACGTCTGCATCACGCCAAACGTTCGTCACTGGCAAGGCCGCCATGTTGGCTGGCCAGGAATTACGCCGCAAAATCTTACGCATGAGCAATATGAGCTCCGACGCAGTGATCACGTTGCAGGATGGCAAGCTGACCGTCGCCGAGCAATCGACCACACGAGAAATCAAACTTGATGATTTGCCATCAGGCGAACATGGTTACGTCTTGCACGCGGAAGAAACATACGATCCGCCCACCACGCCACTTGATGAAAACGGTCAAGGCAAGCCCTATGCCGTCTACGGCTATGGCGCGCAGATGGCTGAGGTCGAAGTCGACATCAAACTCGGCGCCGTCAAAGTCACAAACATCGTTGCAGCCCACGATCTCGGGCGCGTCATCAATCCACTCCTAGCCGAAGGCCAAATCGAAGGCGGCATCGCACAAGGACTGGGCATGGCGTTGATGGAAGAATACGTTCCAGGCCGCACAGCAAACCTGCACGACTATCTGATACCGACGATTGGTGATATGCCGCCGGTTCAATCTATTCTCATCGAAAAGACGGATCCCGAAGGTCCGATGGGTGCCAAGGGACTTGGCGAACATGTCTTGATCCCAACAGCACCTGCAATCCTGAATGGCATACGCCATGCGAGCGGCGCGAAGCTCACCAAGCTCCCGGCTTTGCCGCACCGTGTTCTCCGTGCGATCCAAGAAGCGAAGGCACCGAAATGACTGAAGCCTTAGAAAAAGTCCGCTGCGATGCGTGCCCGGTCATGTGCTACATCGCCGATGGCAAAACCGGCGCCTGTGACCGTTACGCTAATGCCAATGGTCAAATCGTGCGCACAGATCCATTGACAATCCTGAACAACCGCATCGAAAACGGTGGAGAAATAGCGCCATTTCTAAAGTCCGATTGGGACGGCAATCTAGTACGAGATGATGAGATATTCGTCACGGCCAATGGCGCCGGAACGACCTACCCGGACTATAAGCCAGCGCCATTTATCGTCAGCCGCAAAGTCGATGGCGTCGATTTCGTAACGGTCGTGACAGAGGCGATTTTCTCTTATTGCGGCGCGAAAGTGAAGATCGATACAGATCGTCACCTGGGTCATGAAGCGTCGGTAGTACGTGTCAAAGGCGAAGCCATCGGCCACGTCACGACCAGTGAGTATGGATCGCAAATGCTATCACTCGGCGGTGTTGATCACTTGACCGGCGGATCCAAGTCAGAAGGACGTGTGACGTGCGATACACTGATGCAGCTGTGCAACAAAGAAGCCGTTGAACTCACAATCGATGATGGCTCAACAGTTGTCGTGCAGGCTGGCAAAGCCCCCATCGTGGATGGTCATAAAGAAGAGCGCATGCGCGTCGGTTGCGGCTCGGCAACCATCGGTATGTTTGTCTCCCAATGGCAAGGCCTCGTTGATGAAGTTGTCGTTGTCGACGATCACATCACAGGCGTCGTCTCCGAGCATCAAGCAGGCAAAGTTCTGGACTGGCCAGACACCGGCATAAAGGTCAAAGGCCGTCGTTCGACGCCTGGAAGATATTTTCAGGTCGCAGAGCCCGGACTTGGGTGGGGTGGCACCAACGTGATGGACCCCCTCACGATCCTCGGCCCATGGAATGAAAAGAAAGGCGCAGTAGCCGGGTTAAGAATGTTAATGGTCTCCACAACCGGAGAACAATTCGGCTACTACGTGCTTGACGACAAACTGATACCGCAACAGCAAGAACTTCCCGAAGCGCTACGTCCATCCGTCGAACTCATCGCGGAGAACTGTGAGCCGGCGCTGTGCACGGTTCTGTTCATGGGGGGAGCTGGCGGGTCACTCCGATCTGGCGTGACGAAAAATCCCGTCAAACTCACCCGATCCGTTCAAGCCCTGAAGACCAGCGTCACCTGTGGTGGGGCGCCGCTCTATGTTTGGCCCGGTGGCGGCATCACGGTGATGGTTGATGTTAGCCGGATGCCAGATAACTCTTTCGGTTACGTGCCCACGCCAGCATTGGTCGCACCGCTCGAATTCACCGTTTCCAAGGAGGACTACAAGAACCTCGGCGGACACAGCACAGCAATTCGCTCAGTGGCCGACATTCTTGAATCCGGTGGTGAATACGGATGTGACGTTCGCGCAATAACACCACCTGATGGCAGCGAGTTAAGCGCTCGGAAGGTTCAGTAGTATGCATGGCGCCCAGGCATCCCTATTGCCTGATAACAGGCGCCTGCATTTGCATCATGGTCCGATCGACCTGATCGTTGAGGCGTTTGGCTCTGGCCGAGACGAAGCCTACCAACGCGCTACTTCGAGGTTCATGACGGTACTCGATGAAGTCGTGGCGGAATTACCTGAGCTGCGAGCTCGAGGGCACAGAAATGGTAAATTTTCTGGCTCAATTGCGCGTCGTATGCAGGCCGCAATTGCACCTCACTGCGATCAGTTCGTAACCCCGATGGCAGCTGTTGCCGGTGCCGTTGCCGACGATATATTGCAGCATATCTGTGATGGACATGGCATGCCAAAAGCTTACGCAAACAACGGTGGCGACATTGCGTTTCATCTCATGCCAGGCCAACATATGACTGCGGCATTAGCATCTGTTCCCGGTGGGCGCGCAACGTTGCAATCCAGCGATCACAATCGAGGCATTGCGACATCTGGTTGGCGGGGTCGAAGCTTCTCGCTCGGCATCGCGGATTCTGTCACTGTCATCGCCAACAATGCAGCCAGCGCAGACGTCGCCGCCACTATGATCGCCAACGCGGTTAATCTTCCGGACTGCCCGGCGATCGAGAGAACTCCGGCCAGCGATCTCTCTCCAGATAGCGATCTCGGAGAAATCCCTGTAACAACAGCCGTTGGAACCTTAACAGACGACCAAGTCCGGCAGGCACTCAGTGGCGGCAAAACCGTTGCAGCCAACCTGCTTGGACGTGGATTGATTGGTGCCGCCTGCATTCAGCTCGGCGATGTTGTCGAACAAGTCGGATCGCTGGAGCGAGAGCAACTCTTTCCTGCCATGCCCAATCCGGAATTTAGCTCCAGGAATTTAACCAATGTCTGAATTCAAGCTTCGAAAAACACTCATTTTCATCGAAGACATCCATCATGAGAACGGGCCAACGCCGGCGCAGCCGCGACAGCGCGTAGCCATCATCGCGCTCGTCAGGAACCCTTTTGCCGGCACTTACGCAGAAGACCTGCAAAGCGCGATGGACGATTTGAAACCGCTTGGCTTGATGATGACAGATCGTTTGATCGAGGCGTTAGGTGGCCTAGCTGGAATCGATGGATATGGAAAAGCGGCCGTCGCAGGCGAAGCGGGCGAGTTAGAACACACCGCGCTTTGGCATGTTCCCGGCGGTTACGCGATGCGTCAACGACTTGGTGAAGCAAAGGCAATCGTGCCGTCTGCCATGAAAGTCGGCGGTGCCGGATGCAGGATTGATGTGCCGCTCGGCCATATCAACGCGGCCTATGTCCGCAGTCACTTCGATGCCATGGAAGTTGGCGTACCCGATGGGCCACGTGCAAATGAGATACTTTTTGCATTGGCAATGAGCAAGGGCCCCCGTATCAACAGCAGGATGGGTGGTCTGACAACCGAAGATATTATGGGAAAAGACGGCTTGAGATGATACAGGCCCACATAACCTGACCATTCGAATCACGGTTGATAATTTCTTCAAAACTCATTAGCATACGAATGAAATTATTTTCCTAAACCGAACTCAACAAGATACATATGCGATCATAGTGAAAAGGTGATGAGCATGCGGAAATACCTGGAAATTGATCTTTCCACTCAGTCGATCGAAACGCGCGAGCTGCAAGGCCGGGAAATCATAAACTCCGGAAGGCGTTTGATTGCCGAAACACTCCTAAATGACAATATCGCCGGAGTTGATCCGAGATCGCCTGAAAACCCACTGATATTTTCAGCCGGCCCTTTCGCTGGCACCAATTTTTCGAACGCCAATCGGCTAAGTGTCGGCTGCAAGAGCCCACTGACAGGCGGCGTCAAAGAAGCCAACACGGGCGGCACGTTCGGTTTCGCGCTCGGGCAACTTGAGATCGCGGGCTTCACGTTACACGGAGCCTCAGCTGAATGGGTCACGATCCGTATTCCCCTAGATGGCCCGATCACATTCGAAGATGCCTCTGATTTGCTCGGTCTTGGCAATTTTGAGGCCGCTGAAAAACTGCACGCTACTTATGGCGACAAGGTCAGCCTCGCGCTCTGCGGACCGGTTGGCGAATACGAAGGATTACTGGCTGGCATCGCGTTTTCAGATGTCGACAATCGTCCCTCTCGTCTTGCCGCGCGCGGTGGTGTCGGTGCCGTTATGGGCATGAAAAAGGTCAAGGCAATTGTCGTCGACAAACACAAGATGCCAACCTTGCACGACCGCAAGAAGGTCATGCGCGCAATCAAGGATTACGGCAAGGCGCTCGGCGCTTCGCCAGCAGTCAAGAGCCTAGAGACGACCGGTACAGCAATGGTTGCTGACATTGCGAATTACATGGGCGCGTTGCCGGTGCGTAATTTCTCATCGGGACAACTGGTCGAACCGGGTGGTGAACCGTTCAAAATGGGCGGCGACTACATCAGAGAGCAAAATTCAGAACGTGGTGGAGAAATCTCACACGCCTGTATGCCGGGCTGTCTGATCAAATGCAGCAACGTTTATGTTGATGCCAGTGGACGCGAAATTGTCTCACCACTGGAGTACGAAACGATCGGTTTGCTTGGCACCAATTGCGGCTTGACTGAGCCCGATGATGTCGCAGCCCTCAACGAAACCGCGAACGACCTTGGGATCGACACGATTGAAGTCGGCGCCATGATTGCCATGCTCATGGATGGTGGTCACGCTGAGTTCGGTGACCTGGCCTTCATGAAACAATGCTTGGTTGACATACGGGAAGGCAACGAGCGTGGCCGTCTGCTTGCACAAGGCACAGCTCGGGTCGGCAAGCATTTTGACATTGCACGCATCCCCGTCATCAAGCAGCAAGCCATCAGCGCCTATGACCCACGCGTTATCGAAGTAACCGGAATTTCTATGATGGTTACGGCCCAAGGCGCGGACCACACCACTGGGAATTCGCCGGCCTTCAAGTGCGATGACAAAACCATCGAGATTATCGCCGCCGAGAGCTACAAGATGCAAGTCAACAGCGCCGTTGCTGACTCGATTGGATTATGTGTTTTTGGTCGATCCGTCACTGACGGCAATCTCAAACTGATCGCAGATGCAATGAATAGCGCGCATGATCTCGATGTTAGTCCAGAAGATGTCCGCGATCTCGGCCGCGAAGCGCTCAACCTCGAAGTTGAATTCAATCGCTTAGCGGGCTTCACAGAAGAAGAAGATGAGTTGCCAACATTCTTCCACTCCGAACCGTTACCTCCGACTAATCGCTCAGCTAGGCTTCATGCCAAAGAAGTCAACACGTACATGCGGCGTCTTCTAGCCGGCGAAGTAGAGGTGGAATTCGTATGACTTTTATCGTCACCGAAGGCTGCATCAACTGCAAACTGCAGGACTGCATCGAAGTTTGCCCCGTCGATTGCTTCTATGAAGGCGAGAATTTTCTCGTCATTCATCCGGACGAATGCATCGATTGCGGTGTTTGTGAACCCGAATGCCCCGAAGACGCTATCAAGGCAGATACCGAACCCGGACTTGAGAAGTGGTTGGAAATCAATACTCGGCTGGCAAACATATGGCCGAATATTACGGCGCAGGGAGAGCCTCCAGCCGATGCGAAAGACTGGTCTGGCCGACCAGGCAAAGAGGCTCTGCTTTCTGAACGCCCGGGACGCGGCGACGGCTAGATGTAAAGCTTCAAGAGGCCATTGATGCCCACCAAACGAGTGGGCATCAATCAGTGACACATTCAAGGCCATATATCAGGCAGCAAACTTCGATAGTGACGTTTAATCCAACTGAGAACGGTAAACTGGCGAGGCTCACACAAGCCTGATTTGAAAAGGTGATTTCAACTCCAGCGATCGCGAGGATGAAATGACCACTGCGCCCCTGCCGATCGCTGCATCATCGGAACTCCGAGATCGAGACACTCTCGTCGCCGAACATGCGTCCTCAGCGGAAACAATCCGCCCGAGATTCGGCGAAAGTTCAAGTCTGCACCCACATCACATCGAAGCGCCTGCCCCAGATGATCTACTCAACGTGCTGCTCGACAACGCCCCGGTTGGGGTCTGTTTATTCGATGCTCGGCTGAACTTGATCTTGTGTAATTCACAAATGAAACGGCTGCTCGAATACCCAGACGAGTTGTTTCAAGATTCCACACTGACAATGGAAGACCTCTTTCGATTCAACGCTGAGCGCGGCGAATACGGACCTGGCAACGTCGAAACCCTTGTTCATCGGCGGCTCGACAAAGCTCGACAGGGCTTGGCTCATGTTTATGAGCGAACCAGACCGAATGGAATTGTGGTTGAAATCCGCGGCGTACCGCTCGCTTCGGGCGGCTTCCTATCGATCTATTCTGACGTCACTGAACAACGTCAACGACTGTATCAACTCGATGCCATTATCGAAAATTTCCCGGGCGGCATCTGCCTGTTCGACAAGAATATGGAGATGGTGCTGCACAATCGCGAGTTGCTTCACCTGCTCGAACTCCCACCTTCCCTCTTCCAAAATGGCAAACCTAGCCTAGAGCAACTGTTTCGCTTTAACGCAGCTGTCAGGCGACACGACAAACTGACCCTCTGACGCCATGAGGAAGTGACCCTCTTGGCGAGTTATCCAGAGGGAACTTTCATGGAACAGACGCAACACAATGCATCCTGCACGGCCTTGAGGGCATTGCGGGGTGATGA
>CAJQQK010000211.1 GCA_905480435.1 uncultured Hyphomicrobiaceae bacterium
GATAAAAGTTCCAGGAATTCTGATGCCATGAGTGCGCTCCTTTCGAATCAAACGCACTCCTATAGATTCAGATAAATCCCCGACCGTGAATCCCTTATCGCAGAGTTATGCAGCAGTCAGCGTTGAACAGCCCTGAGCAGCAACCCTGGCGATCTCTTTCAGCTCGGTTTCCGCTCAGGCGCAAAAACCAGCTGATCTAAACGACCTTCAGATCGCCCACGTCGCCTATATCGCCGACAACATCGACATTCGTTACGCCCACCTGGCCTTAGCCATTTCACAGAACCCGGCCATTCATAAATTTGCGCAAACCATGATCCGCGACCACACCGCTGTAAATACTCAGGCGCTAGCCTTGCTCAAAAAACTAAAGGCGGCCCCTCAGGACAATTTCCTCAGCAAGCAGCTTCAGGTCGGCGCTACAAAACTGATCAATGAAATGAGCAAACTTCGTGGTGCCGCGTTCGACAAACGCTATGCGGAAAACGAACTGGCTTACCACAAGGCCGTCAACGGTTTGGTCGAGAAAGCCTTCATCCCCAACATTGAAAACGCCGAAGTAAAAACCTTATTTAAGGCCGGCTTGGAAATTTTCAAAGCCCACGAAAAGCACGCAGCAATGATGGTGGCCCAACTGAAATGATGTTGTCACTCATCTCACAAATGGTGCGGGCAAAAACCGTGGCGGCAACAGCTGCCACGGGTCTGCTTGGCACGGTATCACTGGGCATGCTGCTGATCACACTCAGCAGCTCTGCCTTAATGGCCGCCGATCATATCGTCGAGATTAAGAGCTTCAAATTCGAACCCAACACGCTCATCGTGCAGCCAGGCGATACAATCACCTGGATCAATCGAGATATTGCCCCGCATACCGCAACAGCAAACGACAAAAGCTGGGACACCGGTCGATTGAAAAAAGGCCAGCAATACAAACTGGTCGTGACCGCTGAAATGAGCAAAGACTACTTCTGTCGGTATCATCCGCATATGAAGTCCCGCCTGGAGATCCAATCAGGCAACTAAAGCGTCGAGCCTAAAGTTAACGTCTGAATACGGTCCGACCAACGTCTCTTTCCAGAGCGATGGTCGGATGACCTCACAAACAATTGGCCCGAAACAGCGATACATCATGAACGTAAACGTTCAAATCAAGAAAATTTACGAACCGATCAGCACGTCGGACGGTTGTCGCGTTCTGGTTGATCGCCTCTGGCCGCGCGGCATCAAGCGTGACGCTGCGGCGATCGACCATTGGCTGAAAGAATTGGGGCCAAGCCACGAGTTCCGCAGATGGTTCGGACACCGCCCCGAACGATGGGACGGTTTCGTCGAGCGCTATCATTCCGAACTCACCGAGGCGGAAGCCAAAAAGCTTCTACAGCAACTCATCGACTTAGCTGCGACTGGTCCTCTGACGCTGCTTTTCCGCCAAGGATATTGAGCACAATCAGGCCATTGTGATTGCGCAGGCGTTAGCAGATGCTGCGCCGAGCGCCCCCTAACTACGCGGCCTCACCCAGCTAAAATTAGCTCATACAATTCTTTCGCGCACTCAGCGATGTCATTGGTGGTGGCCACTGGATCGGCTTGATCATCCGCCAGGAAAGCCACGACGAATGATTCAACGCCAAGCCGGACAATGCCAGCATCGTTGACAACACCATTGAGACTGCCCGTCTTGTGCGCGATGACAACTTCATCTGGCAGCAGTGCAGGTATCCGCGCGTTACGCAGGTTATTCTCCAACGCCAGCACGATTTCCCCGTAACGGCGCTCGGAGCGCAACAATTCGAACATCTCAATAACGTCGAGCGCGCTCATCTGATTGGCGCGGTTTTCAGGCCCGAGCTCTTCTTCTCTGAAGCCCACTCGCATCTGTCGATCACGTGCAATACCAGCCCGCGCCAACACAGCCCCGACGGCTTGCTGCCCGACCCGCTCCTCAAGCAATACCGCAACCGGATTATCACTTGTGATCAGGGAAATCGCAGCCAATTCACGAAGCGACAACCGCCGTTGCTTGTCGAATGCCGCCATGATCGAGCAGTAACGCGTCGCCCCCAGCGCCTCCAGCGGCATCTGTTCGTCCAGGTCAATCAGGCCCGTGTGCGCCAGATCATAGAGCGCCATAACCAGCGCCACTTTGATAACGCTGGCAACCGGTCGCAGCACTGTACCAGCCGCATCAATAGTGACCCGCTTATAGCGAGGGCCTTTGTGGGCGCAGAACGTCAACGCCACACTTCGTCCAGGGTCACCGGCACAGAATTGTCCGAGCAAAGCTTGCGCCGCACAGATTCGTGGATCGATGGCCACGGCAGCCATCATGCTGCGGAACCCTTAATGGCCTCAAGCCGCGGCATCAGTCCGCGAAAATCGTAACCTGCCTCTGCGGTTCGCTTGATAATGTCCTCCAAGGGCCGCTCCTTGGCCTCTGAAAGCGACCAAAGCGCCGCGCAACGCGTACCGCTCTTGCAATACGCAAGCACCGGCTTTGGCAACCCATCAACAATTTCGCCAAACTGCTCTGCACTCTCGTCTGACAGCCCACCTTGCATGATCGGTTGCCACACAATCTCCAGCCCTGCCGCTTTCGCGGCCGTTTCGATTTCGGCAAACGCCACTTGCTCCATGGATTCACCATCCGGCCGATTGCAAATCACCGAGCAAAAACCTGCCGCCTTGAGTTCCGCGACATCAGCCACCGATATCTGCGGTGCCACCGCAAGCTCGTCCGTCAAACGTCGCACGTCCATCGTTATCGCCTCTGTCGAAAGTTGTTCATTTTTACTCATTCACTGAGGGGCTACATCGCACTATATTGCGCCTCTGACAAAATTCCGATCAAATTGATTAACAACGTACAATTCAACAAATCCGCACACTGCAAGGAACACCTATCCACTATGACCGATATCAGTGAGCGCCCCATCTCCGAGCTCTCAAATGCCTTCCGGACAGGCGAACTGACGCCAACGGATGCAGTTGGCGCCGCACTAACCCGCATAGAGAAACACGAACCGAAACTAGCCGCTTTCGAGATCGTCATGGCTGACCAAGCGCGCGAAGTCGCCGAAGCAGCAACAACATCGATCGCAGCCGGCCATCGCATCGGCCCGTTCCACGGCATCCCGTTCGCCTTGAAAGACCTCGTCGACGTTGAAGGTCACATCACAACCGGCGGAACCAACGTCTATTCCGACACCGTCGCAAAATCGACAGCAACCATCGCCAAGCGCCTTCTGGCAGCCGGCGGTATTCTTGTTGGCAAGACCAAAACCGTCGAAGTCGCCTATGGCGCCTGGGGCACCAATCAAGTCCGCGGCACCCCCTGGAATCCGTGGGATGCGGAAATCCAGCGCATGCCCGGCGGCTCATCATCAGGTTCCGGTGTCGCCGTCGCCGCGCGGATGGCGCACTGCGCAGTTGGCACCGACACGGGTGGCTCCGTTCGCATTCCGGCAGCCGCCTGCGGCCTCACGGGTCTTAAAGTGACCGAAGGCCGCCTGCCACTTGACGGCATCGTGCCCCTATCGCACACGCTCGACACGCCCGGCCCAATGGCGCGTTCCGTCGCTGATGCCATCATCATGTTCGAAGCCCTTGATGGCCGCCATCCCGGCGCCACCGATGCCGACCTCGAAGCCACAACCGGCCTCTTCGGAGATGCCGCAGCCGGCATCAACGGCCTGACACTTGGCGCTCTAACAGGCGCAGAACGCGAAGCTGTCGACCCTGACATCCTCGAAATCTACGACGCAGCACTCGAACGCCTCAAGAAACTCGGCGCTACAATTATCCCCTTCGAGTTGCCTGTGCCGATTGAGGATATGAAGCATGACACCGGCGTACTGATTTCGGCTGATGGTTATTTCCACCACGGCGAGATGTACGAAAAAGCCTCGAACCGCGTCGACACAGACGTCAAACCACGCATCCTGCTTGGCGCCGAGATCTCATCAAAACGCTACATCCAGGCGCTTCAGCGGCGCCAGATGCACAAGCAGCAAACCCTGCGCGCGATGCAAAACAAGATCGCCGCGATCGTCACCCCAACTCTCGCAACCGCGCCAATCGCAATCGCCGACATCGATCAAACACAAACACCCGCCGTGCTCACCCGGGCGGTCAACTACCTTGGTTTCTGCGCCATGGCCCAGCCGATGGGCCTCACAAGCAGCGGATTGCCAGCCAGCCTCCAGACCATCGCGCCCGGCAACGCCGAAGCCATGGCCATCCGCATCGCCGCCGCATTCGAACACGATCTCGGCCCCCTCGGCCTCCCCCCCATGATCGCTTGATCGCAATATCGATTTGATCCGCAACCTGGATGCTCTAAATAGTCAGCAACCACAGCATCCGCCTCTATGAAACCTCGCGGTGCCTCAAGGCCATCTCTTTCTCAAGGCATCTCCCCTCTTGCGAGCTGCCCCAGCGAGCCGCGACCTTGTCGCGCCCCCGCGAAGGCCCGAGCGCAGCGAGGAACAGCCGTGAGCGAAAACAAGTGAGCAACCAATGAAAATGAACGGCACGCGCCTTCTTCCAGCACCTCAACAACAAGTCTGGGAAAAGCTCAATGACGTGGAAACGTTAAAGCGCTGCATTCCGGGTTGCCAGACGCTTGAGCAGGTTGGCGACAATCAGCTGAAAGCAACCGTCGGTCTCAAAATCGGCCCCGTCAACGCCAAATTCAACGGCCAGGTCGAGTTAACCGACATGAATCCACCGGACAGCTTCCGCATCTCCGGCAGCGGCAAGGGCGGCCCGGCTGGCAGTGCTTCCGGCGGTGCAAATATAAGGCTCGAACCTGCCGAAGGCGGCACATTGCTGACCTACGACGTCGACGCCAAGGTTGCCGGCAAGATCGCCCAGCTCGGCGCCCGCTTGATCGACGGCACGGCGGCGTCACTTGCCGAAAAATTCTTCGACAATTTCGCAGCCGAACTTGAGCCCGCTGTCTCCGAAAACCAGGGTGTCGGCGAAGCCATGCAGGCCGCAGCAGACGCCGCCACCGCAACAGATGGCTTAACGCGCAACCAAATCATCTTCGGCGCAGCCGTCATCGGGGTGATGATCATCTACTACCTGCTTTCACCCTAGCTGCGCGATGCGCTATGCTGGAACACAATCAAACCAGTCCTACTGCCAATACCAATAATAGGCTTTTCCCTGATGCCAACAGTGACGATGCGGGTCAACGGCGCGCAAACTTCCGCCGATGTTCCGGAGAATACGCTGCTTGTCGACTATATCCGCGAGCATTTACGCCTCACCGGCACCCACGTTGGCTGTGACACCAGCCAATGCGGCGCCTGCGTCGTGCACATTGACGGCAAATCAGCCAAAAGCTGCACGCGTCTCGCCACCCAATGCGAAGGCAGCGAAGTCCTGACCATCGAAGGCCTCGCCGCACCGAACGGCACACTGCATCCGTTGCAAGCAGCCTTCAAGGAAGCCCACGGCCTACAATGCGGCTTCTGCACGCCAGGCATGATCATGTCGACGCTCGACCTGTTGCAAACCAACCCGAAACCAACAGACCCTGAAATCCGGTCCTGGCTCAAAGGCAACATCTGCCGCTGCACCGGCTATCAGAACATTGTCAAAGCGGTCGAACTCGCCGCCGACGAAATGAGCGGGAGCTGAGCCATGTATGAATTCCAGTACGCCAAGCCATCAACCGTCGCTGACGCTTCCACAACTCTGAGCGCCGACGAAGCCAACCAACCACTAGCCGGCGGCCAAACGCTAATCCCGACCATCAAGCAGCGCCTCAATGCACCCGGCACATTGGTCGATCTCTCAGGCATTGGCGAATTGACCGGTATCACCCGCGAAGGCAGCACGATTGTCATCGGCGCCATGACAACGCACGCGACGGTCGCAGCCAACGCCACAGTCCGCGACGCCATCCCAGCCCTCGCCAAGCTTGCTGGCGGCATCGGCGACCCACAAGTGCGCAACATCGGCACCATTGGCGGTTCCCTCGCCAACAACGACCCCGCCGCCGATTATCCATCTGCCGCGCTAGCACTCAACGCAACCATCAAGACCAGCACCCGCGAAATCCCAGCCGACGACTATTTCCAAGGCTTCTTCACAACAGCCCTTGAACCCGGCGAATTGATCGTCTCGGTCGCCTTTCCAATCCCGGAGCAGGCAGCTTATGGCCGTTTCGAGCAACGCGCCTCGCGCTATCCGATGGTCGGCGTATTCGTTGCCAAAACAGCCTCAGGTATCCGCGCAGCCGTAACAGGCGCCGGCCAGGACGGCGTTTTTCGCTGTGCCGAACTGGAAACCGCTCTCACCAGCGACTTCTCCGCCAAAGCAGCTGAAGCCGTCAAAGTACCAGCCGATGATCTAATGAGCGACCTGCATGCCAGCGCCGACTATCGCGCAGCCTTGATCCCAATCATGGCATCACGTGCTATAGCAGGCACCGCATAGGATCCCCATATAACCGCGACACCGCCCAGATGGATGTACCAAGGAGCGCCTCATGACCACCGATACTGCTGCCCCAAATGCTCCAATCCTCGACCAGGCCATCACTTGGATGAACCAGGGCCGCAAGGTCGCCCTCGCGACCGTCATCGAAACCTGGGGCTCGGCACCGCAACCAACCGGCAGCCAGTTACTGATCGACCAAGACGGTAATTTCGAGGGTTCCGTATCTGGTGGCTGCGTTGAAGGCGCCGTCATCCTCGAAGCAGCCGACGTCATTGCGAACGGCAAATCAACGGTCATGGAATTCGGCGTTGCCGACGAAACCGCCTGGGAGGTTGGCCTTGCCTGTGGCGGCCGCATCAAAATCTTCGTCGAGCCTGTTACCCAATAAAAAGCCTGCCAGCCCGCAAAATCGAGCACCGCCCACATGAAACGCACAGACATCGAGCGACTGAACCAGGCTGTCGCCGTTCGCGAACCGATGGCCCTTGTCACGTCACTCGCAACCGGCGAACAAAAACTGTTCGGCCATCCAAACGCGGGCGAAATGGCCTCGGATATCGAACTGAACCAAACGCTAATCGGCGCTTTCAGCAAAGACCGCAGCACGCTTGCGACGATCGACGGCGACGAGGTCTTCATCAAAATCTACAACCCGGCACTGCGCATGATCATAATCGGCGCTGTCCACATTGCCCAGGCGCTGATCCCGATGGCGCGCCAGCTCGGCTATGAACCAATCGTCATTGACCCCCGCACCGCATTCGCCAGCGAAGAGCGTTTCGCTGGCGTACAGCGCGACACCCGCTGGCCCGACGAAGCCCTCGCAGAAATCGGCGTTGACACCCGCACCGCCTTCATCGCGCTAACGCACGACCCGAAAATCGATGATCCGGCACTGACCATCGCACTCAATGCCAGCCCGTTTTACATCGGCGCTCTCGGTGGTCGACGAACAAACGAAAAACGCGTCGAGCGCCTCACAGCAGCGGGCATCTCCGCCGACAAGCTTGCCAGCATCAATGCCCCCGTCGGGCTCGACATCGGCGCCATGGGCGCGCCCGAAATCGCCGTATCGATTATCGCCCAGGTAACAGCGGCCCTACGCGGCAAACTCAAGCCACCTCCCGCCAAACAAGCATCATGAAGTTCGGCCCGCAATCGCTCGACGCTGCCGAAGGCGCCATCCTCGCCCATTCGATCCGTCTACCTGGCGGCGCCATCAAAAAGGGTACGCAGCTCACCGCAGCTGACATCGACCGCCTACGCGAACACGGCAAAACCAAAGTCATCGTCGCCATACTTGAAGCAGGCGACATCCTCGAAGACGCCGCCGCCACGCAGATCGCGTCCGCCATCAGTGGCATCAACATTGATACTGCCGAAGCAGCCACCGGCCGCGTCAACCTCTATGCCGCCACCGACGGCCTCCTGCAGTTCGATCGCGACCGCCTGATCGCGCTCAATCTAGTCGATGAAGGCCTGACGATCGCAACCCTCAATCAAAGCGAGCGCGTCGCCAAGGGCCGCATGATCGCAACAATAAAAATAATCCCCTACGCCCTACCGGGACGCGTCGTGATAGAGGCACTTGGCCAGCTCAAACAATCCGAACCACTAATATCCATCGCAGCTTTCACACCGTATCGCGTCGGCCTCATCGTCGCCCACACACCCGACACCAAATCCTCACTGATTATCAAACGCCGAGACGTCAACGAAAAGCGCATCATCGACCTCGGCAGCACGCTCGCAGCCCAGCAGACGGTGCCACACGAGACCACCACGGTCGCAACAGCCCTTGCCGCAATGGCCTCCGAAAACCTCGACCCCATCCTCATTTTCGGAGCATCCGCCATCGCCGACCGCGAAGACGTCATTCCCGCTGCCATCACCGAAGCCGGCGGCACGGTCGAGCACTTCGGCATGCCGGTTGACCCCGGCAACCTCCTCCTGCTCGGCAAACTCAACGGGCGCACCATCATCGGCGTACCAAGCTGCGCCAGCTCCCCCAAACTCAATGGCTTAGACTGGGTCCTGGAGCGCACCCTCGCCGGCCTCGACACCACCCACAAGGATATCGCCGCCATGGCAGCCGGCGGCCTCCTGATGGAAATCGCATCGCGCCCACAACCACGCGAAACCACCACACCGATCGACGTCAGAGCTGTGCCACGCATCGCGGCGCTTGTACTAGCAGCCGGCCGCTCGACCCGCATGGGCGCCAACAATAAACTCACCGAATTGGTCGACGGCCAGCCGATGGTCCGCCACGTCGTCGAAACCGCGCTCGCAGCCAACCTCACAAGCGTCCGCGTTGTCACGGGCAACAAGCCCGCCGAGGTCCAGCACGCCCTTGACGGCCTCGAAGTCACTTACACGCACAATCCAAAATTTGCCGACGGCCTCTCAACCTCGCTCGCAGCCGGAACCGAAGCCCTCGAAGCCGACATCGATGGCGTCATCGTTCTCCTTGGCGACATGCCCCTGATCACCTCAGACCTGATCAGCAAACTCGTTGCAGCCTTCAACCCAGCCGAGAACCGCGCAATCTGCGTCCCCGTCTACAACGGCAAACGCGGCAACCCAATCCTCTGGGCCGCGCGATTTTTCTCTGACATGACCAAGGTCCAAGGCGACACCGGCGCCCGTCACCTAATTGGCGAAAACGCCGAATGGCTAACTGAGGTAGAGGCTGGCGACCCCTCCATCTTCCGCGACATCGACACGCCCGAAGCATTGGAAAAATTGCGTGCTGAAAAGAACAGTTAGCGCCTAAGTCTTGCGCGCCGCATACCGCACCACCTGCGCCAATCCTTGATGCTTCGAACCTTCCTGCAGTCGAATAGTACCTTGTATCGCTTCGACCAATTCGAAGCCGGGAAGCCATCGATCGAACTCCGCGATATCATACAGCAGCGCCGGATCGCCCGGCCCCATGCGCGGCCCATCCCCAAAATCAGCGGCAAACCCTTCGGCGACAAACCAACCGCCAGACTCCAAATGCGAAGCTGCCAATTCAACAGCCCGCTGACGGACCTCTCGCTCGCAATGCAGATAAATCAGAAACGCCGAGCCCCAGCGCTTCTCAGCATCTGGCTGCCAATTGCCAAGGTCGGCAGTAATGCGCTCAACAGGAACACCAGCACCGTCATCAAGCGCCTTCGCCTGAGCCGTGCCAATCGCTGAAATATCGACGCCTGTGACCGCCAGCCCTTGACGAGCCAGATAACGCCCATTGCGCCCATCACCATCCGCGAGACACAGCGCCGAACGTGCATCAAAATCCAATCGCGCTACAGTCTGCACGACATAGTTATTGGGCACACCGCCAAACAACGGCCCATCCGCCTCGGCGTATCGCTTGTCCCAATTGGGCATTTTTCGGGCCTACGCTAGGTTTTCATTTGCGGGCTTGAAATCCACCAGCAGCAGAGCATCGAAGTCATCACTACAGGGAACGTATTGATTGCGAGGTGTCCTGCGGATCGAAGCTCATCAGTCGTGAATCGGCTAATCTCGTTCGAATGAGGTACCAACTCCTGAGAGATTAAAAAGAAGACAACTATACAGGCAACTATCAGCGCCCATCCGCCCAGTGCCGAGCACCAAATCACTTTCCAAGTCCATGACCATCCCATGCGGCGCAACACAGTTAAGGTCGCACAAACCAATGCGATCCAACCAACACCATGAACAAAACTCAAAAAACTAATGAGGACCCAACTCTCTACGTACATGCTCGGAGAGAGAAACTCCCGCCCCGTCATCCATCCAAATAGGCGCTCAATTGCCAACGCGACTGCAATTGTAGTGACAAAGAAAACTGGCACGCCCCAAATGCCAAACACACGTTTGGCATTTGGAAATTCGCGCCCTGCTTGTCTCATTGACAACCCCTACCCATTCCCAACCGCATGCTCAGCCGCACTCGTCCCAGCACGCCGCCCAAACACGGCACCATTCATCAGCCCCGTGCCACCCGGATAGTTATGATAGAATAAGCCACCGACCATCTCACCGGCAGCCGTCAAACCTGGGATCGGCTTATAGTCGGTCGACAACACGCGCGCGTCCGTATCAATCCGCACACCACCGAACGTAAACGTCACGCCACACGTCACCGCGTACGCTTCAAACGGACCTTCGTCGATCGTGTTGGCCCAGTTCATCTTGTCGACCGCGAGACCATTCGTGCGTCGGCCATCCAGCACGGTCGGCCCAAACGGCGTATCCGTATTCACCGCCGCATTGTACTCCCTCATCTCCTTCAGGAAGCCTTCTTTGTTGACGCCGTCCATCTTGTCGGCGAGCTCTTCCAGCGTATTGCCGGTCACCTTGGTCATCTGCTTGATGCGGTATTCATCACGCAGCAGGTGCAGCACCTTCTGATCGAACACCTGCCAGGCAAAACTACCCGGCTGATTGAGGATCACCGCGCCGTACTTGGCATACGTATAGTTGCGGAAATCAGCGCCCTCATCGACAAACCGCTTGCCCGTACTGTTGACCATAATGCCAAACGGATACGAGTGTTTTTGGAAATTATCACCCACCGCGAGGTCACCAAATTCAGGCGCGTTCATGTCCCAGCCAACCGCATGACAGCCAGACCAGTTACCAGCCGTCGCAGCGCCAATATCCAGCGCCATCTTGATGCCATCGCCCGTGTTGAACCGCGTGCCACGCACCTTCGCGATATCCCAACCTGGGCCCAGGTAACGCGTCCGCATTTCCGGGCTCGATTGAAAACCACCCGCTGCCAACACAACCGCGCGTGAGGAAACATCAACGATCTCACCGGCCCGCTTAACCTTGACACCTTTGAGCTCAAAACCGTCGGTCAGCAGTTCCAAGGCCCGCGCTTCCATCCAGACATCAATCCCGAGCTTGGCCGCAAGCTTGAACCACGTGTCAACCAGACCCGGACCGCCACCCCAGGC
Source organism: uncultured Hyphomicrobiaceae bacterium (assembly GCA_905480435.1). GTDB lineage: Bacteria > Pseudomonadota > Alphaproteobacteria > Rhizobiales > Hyphomicrobiaceae > CAJQQK01. The sequence goes on from CAJQQK010000211.1 coordinate 11,394, forward strand.
TTCCAGGCAAAGACCACCCCAAAACTGGAACCGGCCATCCGGCAACTTAAACGCCTGCCGTCCATAGCTCGGCTGAAACCGGATGCCGGTTTCACCCAACCATTTCATCGTATCAAGACTATTGCGCACCAGCACTTCGACAAGATCCGGATCAGCCCGATATTGCGTTACCCGAAACATGTCGTCGAAATACTGGTCTTCGGTATACGTCCCGAAATCTGCACCCTTGGCTTCTTCGTCCGTAATATCCGGGCACGCCACCCGCACATCGTCTGTGCCATTGAACGCAAACCGGATCGCCCCAGCCGTATAACGTGAGTTACCACCGGCTTCATCTTCGGGCGCCGCTTCCAGCACCAGCACGCGCGCGCCCTTCTGCTGAGCCGCAACTGCTGCCGAAAACGCGGCATTGCCCGCCCCAACTACGATGACGTCATAATCTTTGGCGGTATCCATCTTCTGTTCCCTAACTGGCGGCCGTACAGACAAAAAAGTCAGCGCCGCATCAAAATTGCATACCATTGGATACAATGTTAGGGGTGCGCATGCAAGAAGCGACGCTCACAAAATCAAACTGCCAGCAACAGCCATAACCATGCCCACAGACCGCCCAGACATATTCGAAGAGTTGCAAGCCCAGATCCTGGAAGGCGCATTGCAACCCGGTGATCGCCTTAAAGAGGCAGAACTTGCCGCCCGCTATGGCATATCTCGCACCCCCGTGCGTGAGGCTCTGCGTCGGCTCGAAACACGCGGCTTGCTCATGCATGCACCGCACAAAGGCATGGTCGTTGCCGAACTTGAAGCTTCAGCCACAGCTGAGCTCTATGTCATGCGCGAAATCCTCGATGGTGCCGCCGCAGCCCTGGCCGCCCAGCACGCCACCGAACCAGAAATCGCCGCAATGCAGCGCCAGATTACGCGCGACCGGCAAATCCTCGACGAACCCGAGCAACTCGCCGCCACCAACCGCTCGTTTCACCTCTCGATTTACCGCGCAGCACACAACCGCTTCCTCATGAAATCGTCTGATGCTCTAGCTGAGTCCCTGGCACTTCTCGGCCCAACGACACTCTCTGTCGGCGACCGAGGCCCGGCATCCATCGACGAGCATGAGGTCATTGTCGCGGCCATACGTGAACGGGACGGTCCTAAGGCCAGCACAGCCGCCCGTCTCCACATCCGCAATGCCTTTGAGGCACGTCTCCTTCAACTCGACGCCCGCACCATCGATCAGACTAAGGTTTGAGCGAACGCTGTATATCCGATGTCAGATAGAGTTATCAATCGACTGAAATTGAATATTAAATTCCAAGATCAACAAGCCCTCCACGCAAATCCATCCAATGCATCGACTAATACCAAAGTCGCACTTCGCACCCTCGAGCATAATTTGCCGCGCCCTTCGGCCAGTGCTAGCAGGCTGTTGAAATTCGTTTTTCGACCCCGACGAAAATGCTCTCACGTCGAGCAGAGTATCGCTCATCGTGCTTAACCTCATTCTGATCGACGACAGAGGTCGCGTTTCGCTGGTTGTCAGCTTGCTGATTGTCGA
>CAJQQK010000212.1 GCA_905480435.1 uncultured Hyphomicrobiaceae bacterium
CATTGGTCGCCGCATAATGACTCAGAGCGCCACAGGGCGACCAGTCGCTCGATTCCACTCAATTTGACGGTCGGCGCTCACGAAAACTGACGGTCAATTTCTAATGACAACTTCCACAGTCATTCTCACACGGCCTGGGCCATCGCTGGGTGAGCCGAGAGCCGCACGTCGAAATCCGCCCACACGGAGAGCTGTTTATTCGATCAAGGCCCCACAAGGGCGGGCAGCCGGAAGAGTCCACTGACTTTGACGCTCGACGGACACGAAAACTGGCGGGTAAGCACAAGTAGCAACTTCCCCGAACGTTTTCACACAACCAAGACCCTAATCCGACATTAACAGCAGCGGTTGGAGTCGCGAAGGATACTTCATTTTCCCTCAGCGAGGCTGTTCGGCATATTGCTCAACATCTCGGCGGGTGGTAGGGTGCCGTAACTTTCCAAACTAGCTTTGTACTGCGGCCAGCGAATCAGATGAAGGCGGTCCTTGAATGAGAGAATAGCATCGTGTTCTTGCGAAGAGACAGATTGCGTCTCCTTCAACTTACTTACAGCGGCGTCAATGCTCTCACGTTTAGAATTGAGCTCTTCATGCAGGTTAAACAGGCTTGCTGGCGCATATAAAGGTGCCGCCTGGGTCATACGTTCAAACACGGTTTCAGAAAGCACAGCATGGTGCGGGAGCACTCGCGGCTTGTAAACGTAGACCGCACTTTTCCATAACCGAAGTTGCCCAAGCGGTTCCGGTTGAATACCGTAGGCGCCTGCAGCTTCAATCTCTTCGGGCGCAACCTTGTTCGCATTGGCAGCGCTGAGATACATGCCCCAGCTTTCATCGCCCGGGGTCATGCCGGTGTCGTGCGCATAGCCGCTGCTTACTTTTTTCAATAGAAAATCGAATGTCAGATCTGATAGCTTAGTGGTGCCCCAGCCGCCACCGATGTTTGCATGATCCCCGGCGAACCAAACTTCAACAATGCGGGGCGGCTTGATCGGATCCGGATCCATAAGAGTAGGAGAGAACTCTTCACGCGTCTCATCCAGAGCCACCATGTGGTACGCTTGTTCAACGTTGTCGGGCACAGTCAGATCTTTAAATAAATCGAGCTTCTGGAAATCGATGCCCGCGATATTCTTACCGATGCCAAAAGCACCAACGGTGTCAAAACAGCCAAGCACCTTAACCGGAACATCCGTGTCCGAGCCTTGCTTGAGCCGTGATTGCCACAACGTCCAGTGTCGTCCGAGCAACCGCCACGTCCAAATTGTTTTCGGTGCACCGCGCTGATCGATGGCGCGTGCTAAGAGGCGTGCAATCGCAGCACCTCGGCTGAACCCATAAATAAATATTCGATCGCCGGGTCGGTAAACGCGAATGATATCAAGGTAGGCCTTGTCGACCACACCAGCTGCACCGAGACCTGTCGCGCCTCCAAGTGTCTGAACGATCGGGTCGTATTCGAACTTATTGCCAACACCACTGTAGTAGAGCCCGATCTGCTTGTTAGCATACCGCTTACTGAGACTGGCGTTAAAAGCGCGAACGGGCAGATTGTCAGGTTTTCCCACGTCCGACTTCAGCATTTTAAACAGCTTGAAGACATTGGTTTGGGCGAGCCGACCAGACTCGAACTGGTCAGGCGTATTGGTCGTGCCATCAAGACAAACGACAATGTTCTTAGACTCGGTCGAACTCCAAGCATCTGAGCGTCGGAGCAAGTAATAGAGTACCGGCAAACCGATGAAGATGAACTGATACTGGTAATAGTCACTCACATACGACCAGACGCTCTCCCCAACACCGCGGCCCCAGGCAAAGGCGACAAGGCCAAGCGCGATAGCGACGATCCAGTTGTGCAACGCAGCAGGGAGTTTGCTGGTTCTTCGCGTGTAACGCTGTAACCTAAGAACCAGAAGAATGACTAGCACTTGCGATATCAGGAAGACGAGCAAAGCGCCTTCTGATGTTTGGCGGCCAATGATGCCCGAGGATATGACAAACAACACAAGAAATGTCGGTAGAAACCAGCCCCAAAAATTTCGCCGATAGATCATGCCGGCAAGCCCAGGAATGAGAGAGACCAACCCGACGAGCCAGGCCGTATTGACAAAACCAGCAGCGATGTCGCCAAACTTGGAAATTACGCCTTGGGTATAGAGCCGTGTCGTTTCAACGAAGAGTCCCCACACATTTTTGACGCTGTCGCGGACCGTTTCTTTCCTATGTGCGGCATGGATCGTGTTGTCTTCGACACGATAAAGGTCAACTATCACGTCCCATTTTTTGACGATTTCGAGTTGCTTGAATTGTGTTGAGATCTCGTTCGCCGACTCTTCCGAAATGGCGGATTTAACCGCCTCAGTCAGTTTTGGGGATACCGTTTCGAAACATTCTTTCGCGAGCGGCTCTTCAACTCGGCCAGTCGGTGGGGTATTGGAAGCGAGCTCAAGAGTGCTCACACCCACGCACGCTTCCTTGAACAATCTATCGATCGGTGATGTTTGTGATGTCTGAAAATAGATCGCGAGCATCAGCGCTGCGATTAGCAGTGCCAGAATCGGCCAAATAATCGATCCGCGTTTCACCCCAAGTTGGGCAAGATCTTCGGTTAACTGTTGGCGGGCTGAATGTTCCATCGATATGTCTTCCGGCTAGCGATCACGCGTTACTTCCCGTCCCAAGGTCTGCGCCGTTTCCTGGCTCCTCGACGAATTGAGTGGGTGGATCAGGTGTTTTTGGGTGGTCGGTTTTCTGCTTAATCCTGTTGGCAGAGCATTCCCCGTCGATGTGACGGGCGGCGGTCAAGGACGCGCT
>CAJQQK010000213.1 GCA_905480435.1 uncultured Hyphomicrobiaceae bacterium
CGCATGGTTCGACAGCGGCATCAGTAACGCTCTCATCGAGGGCATCAATTCTCTCGTCCAGGCCGCAAAAGCCAAGGCGCGCGGCTACCGAAACAGCAAGACCTTGAAGGCCGTCACCTACCTTATAGCTGGCAAACTCGATCTCAGGCTACCCACTTGAAACAGCGAAGAGCCAAAATACATCGCCGACAACTTCGTCGTCGTACAATACAACATGTTTGGCGATGAAGAGATTGTCGACACGGACGGCACCACGCTCTCGGAGAAAACCGCCATACGCAAATGGGGTCTGGCATTCACGCCAACAATTATGTTTCTTCCCGACAAGACACCAAAAGGCAAAACCGCAAAACAAGCCGCTGTCATGGTGATGCCCGGCGCATTTGGCCGTTACACAACGCTGCATGCCTTTAAGTGGGTCAAAGAAAAGGGTTACCTCAAAGACGAGCCTTTTCAGAAATATCATGCCCGAAAACTCAAGACTGCGAAAGCTTTAACCAAATAGAATGCACGTCACAGCAGATAACTATACACATGCTGCGACGCACCATATTCAATAATTCGAATTTATGATTGCGTCACGACGTCGAACGGTTATACACTATCGTTAATAAAGGGCATCAGACCCAGATCATAACGCAACGGGGAGGACGAAATTGGCTCTTCAATTCAAGACATGTGGTATCGTGGCCGTGACCGCACTGACGGCACTCGCGGTTCTAACCGGCGGCGCATCCGCTGAAGCTGTGAAGCCGGGCGATGTTAAGATCACAGATGGCCAGCTTGCCAAATCATTAACCGGAAAAGCAGGCGACCCGGTTGCCGGCAAAAAAACGTTCGTTGGCCGCAAACTTGGCAACTGCCTAGCCTGCCACGTCAACAAAGACACCTCAAAACAGCAGTTCCACGGCGAGGTTGGCCCCGCACTTGATGGCGCGGCCAGTCGCTACGAACCAGCCGCACTGCGCGCAATCATCGTAAATTCTAAACAAGTATTCGGCGAGCAGACCCTGATGCCTGGTTTCTATCGCGAAGCCGGTCTCAATCGGGTGAACAAAAAATTCAAAGGCAAGACCATCTTGTCAGCCCAGCAAGTCGAAGACGTGCTGGCCTATGTGCTGACATTGAAAAAATAGCCGCCCAGATCTGGCGATCCGCATACCGTACTCATCCCGGTGCCGCCATCTGCAAAGCAATTAGAATCTGAGGAGCAACCAACAATGAAACTAACCAAGCGAGAGTTCTTCGCATTTGGTGGCGGCGCGGCAGCGTTCGTCGCTCTCGGCGGTATGCCTGTCGGCGCATCGGCCGCCACTGACGAAGTCAAGAAATTGATTAGCGACTTTGCCGGCGGCAAGATGCCAGCAAGCGGCAAGGTTTCGCTGAACACGCCCGAAATTGCTGAGAACGGCAACACAGTGCCAGTCAGCGTTGAAGTTGAAAGCCCGATGACGAAGGACAATTACGTCGCCTCCGTCATGTTGCTGGCAACCGGCAATCCATTCGCTGGCGTCGCAACGTTCCACTTTTCGCACATGAGCGGCGAAGCGACAGCAACCACCCGCATCCGTCTCGCCAAGACGCAAGACGTCATTGCTGTCGCAAAGATGAGCGATGGCACAGTCTTCATGGACAAGAAGCAGGTCAAGGTCACGATTGGCGGCTGCGGCGGCTAACAGATCAGCACCCACCCAAAATCGACCCGATTAAACGAACACGCACTTAGGATCCAAATCAAATGGCAAGACCCCGCGTTAAAGTGCCAAAGAGCGCTTCCAAAGACGAAGTCATCACCATTAAGACGTTGATCAGCCACAAAATGGAATCTGGCCAGCGCAAGGACAAGAAGACCGGCGAGAAAATTCCACGCAAGATCATCAACAAGTTCACCGCCAAGTTTAACGGCACACAGGTGTTCGCGGTTGATATCGAACCGGCTGTTTCGGCCAACCCATTCCTGCAATTCACCGTCAAGGTGCCAGAAAGCGGCGAATTCGAATTCACCTGGTTGGACGACGACGGCAAGACCTATTCGGCAAAAAAGAAAATCACCGTCAATTAAGCCGGTTGCGCGGGATCACCGCGACGAGGGAGGAAATCAATAAAATGTCGAAGCGCATCAAGGTACTCGGATTTGGCCTCACTGCACTCGCGATGTGCGGTCTTAGTTATTCAGCCGTCGTCGCTGAACCGAACAACAACCAGTTGATGATCGATGGCAAGAAGATCACAACGAACGTAAAGGCGCCGAAAGGCAGCCCATTTGAAAAACTCTATTCTGGCTGGCGCTTCCGCAGTGCGGAAACACAAAAGCTGCAATCCGACGACTTCGAGAACCCAGGCTTCCCCCTCGTCGATCTGGGCACCGAGCTCTGGCAGAAGGTTGATGGCAGCGCCGGTAAATCCTGTGCCAGTTGCCACAACGATGCATCCAAGTCGATGAAAGGCGTTCGCGCCACCATGCCGAAGATGCACAAGGAAATCGGCAAGGTTCAGTCTTTGCAGCAGCACGTCAATTATTGCCGCACTGAACGCATGGGCGCCAAAGCCTGGAAGTGGGAATCCAACCAGATGCTTGGCATGGCAGCCTACGTCGGTCTCCAGTCACGCGGCATGCCCGTCAACGTCAAAATCGACGGGCCAGCCAAGGCCGCCCACGACAAAGGCAAGAAGCTCTACTACACGCGCGTCGGTCAGCTCGACATGTCATGTGCCGGCTGCCACGAGGAAAATTTTGGCAAGATGATCCGCGCCGATCACCTCAGCCAGGGCCAAATCAACGGCTTCCCGACTTATCGTTTCAAATGGCAGAAGATGGGCTCCGTCCACCGCCGCTTTAAAGGTTGCATGAAAAACATTCGTGCCAAGCCATACAAAGTCGGCAGTGACGAGTTCGTGGCATTGGAACTCTACGTCGCCTCACGCGGCAAGGGTCTCTCTGTCGAGAGCCCAGCCGTACGCAACTAGAGCAGGCAAGCTCCTGCAGAACCGGTTGTGGGATCACGTCCTGCAGCCGGTATTTTTTTGGCCCGCATTGTTTGGGCAAATCTTCTCATATCCGGCCAACCGCGCCGATAGACGCGACTTCTCGGCCAAACTTGAGAGAGGAAACTGACATGGTCTCCCGGCGCGAATTTCTTCAAGCGGCCGTCGCAACCGGCGTTGTTGCAGGCGGTGCTGGCACGGGTGCCTGGTCGGCGCTGGCGGCCAAACAACAATTGATGAGCGAAGCAGACCTCCTCAAATTCCCAAGCTTCGGCAACGTCACGCTCGTCCATCTGACCGATATTCATGCCCAGTTATTGCCCGTGCATTTTCGCGAGCCATCCATCAACCTCGGCGTCGGCGAAGCCAAAGGCCAACCACCACATTTGACCGGCAAGGATTTTCTCGACCGCTACAAGATCAAACCCAGCTCACCGGATGCCTATGCGCTGAGCTCCGAAGACTACGTTGCACTCGCAAAATCATACGGCCGCATGGGCGGCATCGACCGCATCGCGACCGTTCTCAAATCAGTCCGCGCCGAGCGTGACGACAACACGCTGTTTCTCGACGGCGGCGACACCTGGCAGGGCAGTTACACGTCGCTGAAAACCCGCGGCCAGGACATGGTCGATGTCATGAACTCGCTCAAACCCGACGCGATGACGGCACATTGGGAATTCACCTACGGCGCCGAGCGGGTCAAGGAGATCGTCGATGATCTCCCATTCGCATTCCTGGGCGGCAACATCTTCGACAACGAATGGGACGAACCGGCCTACGAAGCAATGAAGTTCTTCGATCGTGGCGGCGTCAAAGTCGCCGTCATTGGCCAGGCCTTCCCCTATATGCCAATCGCAAATCCACGCTGGATGTTCCCGAAACTGTCGTTCGGCATTCGCGAGGAACAGGTTCAAAAGCACGTCGACACTGCTCTCAAAAAAGGCGCGCAACTGGTTGTGCTACTCTCCCACAACGGCTTCGACGTTGACCGCAAGATGGCAAGCCGCGTCAAAGGCATCGATGTCATTCTGGCTGGTCACACCCACGACGCCCTGCCCGAACCCGTCATCATCGGCAAGACGCTCATTGTTGCGAGTGGCAGCCATGGCAAATTCCTCAGCCGCATCGATCTCGACGTCAAAGGCGGCGAAGTCAAAGGCTACAAATTCAAACTGATTCCGATCTTTTCAGATGTCATCTCATCAGACGCGGACACCGCAGCGCTCGTCAAAAAAGTCCGTGCACCGTTTGAAAGCGAACTCAAAAAGGTGGTCGGCAAAACAGATTCGCTGCTCTATCGCCGTGGCAATTTTAACGGCACCTTCGATGACCTTATCTGCGATGCGCTCCTATCAGAGCGCGAGGCCGACATCTCCCTGTCTCCGGGCTTCCGTTGGGGAACCACCGTATTGCCCGGCGGCGATCTCACTGTCGAAGATGTCTTCAACGCCACCGGCATGACCTACCCCAATGCCTACCGGCTCGAAATGACCGGCCAGCGCATCAAGGAAATTCTCGAAGACGTCGCAGACAACCTCTTCAATACCGATCCCTACTACCAGCAGGGCGGCGACATGGTCCGCGTTGGCGGCATGGGATATCGCATCAATGTCGGCGCCGCGATGGGCAACCGCATTTCCGACATGACAATTCTCAAATCCGGCACACCCGTTGATGCAACCAAGAGCTACGTCGTTGCCGGTTGGGCCTCTGTCAATCAGGACACCAAAGGCCCGCCGATCTGGGACGTTGTCATGAGCTACCTGAAGAAAACCGGCACGGTGAAACTACAGCCCAATCGCTCGGTGATTGTCGACGGCGTCTAAGGCCGCGGAAGCAACAGGCAAACTTCCGTTTACTTTATCATATTCACATACTAGAATATGTATGATTGGGCGAAATAGAATTCCACGTAGGCAGGAGCGGTGTTGTGACGAACAAGATCAAGCCCGGACAATCTGAAAGCGCTGCATCGCGCCGTACCTTTCTCAAAGGAGGACTGGCCGCCGGCGGAGCGATCGTAGCAGGCGCCACCGCTGCACGATCAGCCACACCCGACAAAGCCATCACAGAACCCCATGAATGGGCGCAGACACTTGGCGAAGGCGTCGATGCCCGGCCTTACGGCACGCCATCGGAATTTGAAAAACACGTTGTCCGCCGCAACGTCTCCTGGCTGACAGCCACACCTGAATCTTCTGTGAACTTCACCCCGTTGCACGAACTCGATGGCATCATCACACCGAACGGGCTTTGCTTCGAGCGCCACCATGCCGGCATCGCGGTTGTCGATCCTGCAAAGCATCGCCTGATGATCAACGGTCTTGTCGACAAGCCGCTTGTCTTCACGATGGATGATCTCAAGCGTTTCCCGCGCGTCAACAAAGTGTTCTTTCTCGAATGCGCGGCCAACTCTGGCATGGAGTGGCGCGGTGCTCAGCTCAACGGCTGCCAGTTCACGCACGGCATGGTCCACAACGTCATGTACACCGGCGTGCCCCTCAAATATCTCCTCGAAGAGGCCGGCATCAAAAGCAGTGCCAAATGGCTGATGCCGGAAGGAGCGGATGCGTCCGGCATGACCCGTTCCGTGCCCCTCTTCAAAGCGCTTGACGATTGCCTGGTCGCCTTCGCGATGAACGGTGAAGCGCTGCGCCCCGAACAAGGCTATCCACTCCGTCTGGTCGTTCCCGGCTGGGAAGGCAACATGTGGGTAAAATGGCTGCGCCGCATCGAAGTTGGCGATCAGCCCTGGCATGCGCGCGAAGAAACGTCGAAATACACTGATCTCATGGAAAACGGCAAAGCCCGCCGTTTCACCTGGGAAATGGATTGCAAGTCGGTGATCACCAATCCATCACCGCAAGCACCGCTCAAGCACACACAAGGCCAAACGGTCATCACTGGCGTCGCTTGGTCCGGTCGCGGCACGATCAAGCGTGTCGACGTCACGATCGATGGCGGCAAGAACTGGCACACCGCGCGCCTTGATGGACCAAGCCTCGATAAGTCATTGCATCGCTTCTATTTCGATTTCAATTGGGACGGCAAACCACTGCTGATGCAGTCTCGCGCGATCGACTCGACCGGTTACGTCCAGCCGACCAAAAACGAGCTGCGCAAAGCTCGTGGCACAAATTCGATTTATCACAACAACGGCATCCAGACCTGGCATGTGCGCGAAAACGGAGCGGTTGAAAATGTCGAAATCTCTTAAAGCAATCTGCGCCGTTGCCGCAACCACGCTGCTTCTCGGCATCAGTGCCGCCAACGCTGGCAAATACAATCTCGGTCGCAAGGCCTTGCCGGAAGAAATCAAAGCATGGAACACCGACGTCCGCCCGGACGGACAAGGTCTGCCCAAAGGCCAAGGCAAAGTCTCCGACGGCGAGACCATCTACAATGAGCAATGCGCCGCCTGTCATGGTGATTTCGGCGAAGGCAAGGACCGTTGGCCGGTTCTGGTTGGCGGCAAAGACACGCTCAAAAGTGACGATCCTGTCAAGACAATCGGCTCTTACTGGCCCTACACCTCGACAATATTTGACTACGTGCGTCGCTCCATGCCGTTCGGAAATGCGCAGTCGCTATCGGCCAACGAAACTTATGCGCTAACCGCTTATCTGCTCTACATGAACGAAATCATCGACGACGAAAAATTCGTACTATCGGACAAAAATTTCACCAGCGTCCGCCTGCCAAACGAGAAAAACTTCACCAAGGATGTCCGCCCTGACACGCCAACGCAAGCCCAACAAAAACCCTGCATGAAGAACTGCAAGACGGAAGTGAAAATCACCGGCCGCGCGCGTGTGCTCGATGTCACTCCGGACGCGAAAAAAGAATAAGTCTCAGCCCATCAGGTGGCAGCCCAACCGAACATATTGATCCGGCACTTGACACCCGCTGCAAACAACGCAGGAGCAGTCTCAATGATCGACCGTCGCACTCTCTTAGCAGCAGCTGGTACCACCGCTCTTCTTGGTTGGCCCGCCCACGCAGCCAAACCTGCATCCACTAAATCCTCGTCAATCAAGGTTGGCAGCTTCAAAGTCACCACCTTCACGGATGGGCATCTCAGCCTACCCGCCAGTATGTCCGCACCGAAAGCAGATGCAGCTGCACGCACCGCCGCGCTTAAAGCTGCCGGACAGCACGGCGCAACCGTCGCCTCCCCACTCAATGTCACGCTGATCGAGACCGGCAAAGACAAAATCCTTGTCGATGTCGGTTCAGGCCCGCGCTTCATGGAAACCGCTGGCAAACTTGTTGAGAGCCTGGAAACGGCCGGCATTGATCCTGAAAAAATCACAAAAATCATCTACACACACGCACATCCCGATCATATTTGGGGAACCGTCAATGATTTTGACGAGCTGAGCTTTCCCAACGCCGCCTACTATATCTCGGAAGCTGAGTGGAATTTCTGGATGGCAAAAGATGTGCTGACCAAATTGCCAAAAGAGAACCACGGCTTTGCCGTCGGCGCCCAGCGCAATCTCAAAGCGGTCAAAGCTCAACTGACCACGATCAAACCCGGCAAAGAGCTTCTGCCCGGCATCAATGTGTTGTCGACACCCGGCCACACGCCTGGCCATATCTCGCTCGAAATTGGGTCTGATAAAGAAGCTATCGTCGTGCTTGGTGATGCCCTCACGCACCCGGTCATCTCATTCGAACATCCGAATTGGCAACCCGCGAACGACCAGCAACCCGACAAGGCTGTCGCAACACGCAATCAACTCCTCGACAAGCTTGCAACCGATAACAATCGCATCATTGGTTATCATTTGCCTGTACCGGGCCTTGGCATCGTCGAACGACAGGGCACCGGCTTCAAGTTCAACCAAGCATAATCTGCGCACTTCAATTCAGAGCTGAGAGTGTCTTCAAGAACGACACGAGATCCGAGATCTCTCCGTCTGAGAGCTTGAGCGGTTTCAGGATCTGTTCGCCATCGGAATGCAGGCGCTCCATGTTGATCTCGGAATAGTGCCGCACAACGCGCTCAAGCGTTGGTAACGATCCGTTGTGCATATAGGGCGCTGTCTTCGCCAAATTGCGCAAAGTCGGGATCCGGAACTCACCGAAATTTCGATGCAATCGAACCACCTGACGGCTCGCCCAAGCACCGGATTTCTTCGGATCATCATTGTGCCGGCTCGCGAGATTCCATGGACCCTGTTTGACGGCCTTCACGCCATCAAAACGTCCAGAATCGACTTTGCCACGCGCAATAAAATAGGGCACGCCAGCATCATGGAACTCGCCAGTCGTGAACCTCGGCCCGAAATGACAGACGCCGCATCGTCCCCGCCCGACGAAGATCTTGGCACCACGCTGCGCCGAAACAGGATACCTGCCAGCCGCCTTCCAGGCTCTTGCAGCCAACGCATCTCGAAAGTCATCGAACGGCGTACGCTTACTGACAAGCGTCTCCTGAAACGCCGCCAGCGCTTTCCCAATATTGGCAAGCGCACCTTCGGCATCATCGAATGACGCTGCCCCACCAAACACTTCGCGATAGTGCTTCAGCAGCACCTGATCCCGTCGCACAAGCTGAACGACTTGCCTCGCCGTCATGCCCATCTCTGTTGGCGCAATGATCGGCCGGATGCTCTGCGCCCAAAGATTATCCGCCTGTCCGCCCCAGCCAAACCAACGGTTAAACCGCACATCCAACAGCGATTGCGTATTGCGATGCACGGCAGTACCAGCCGCTTTGCTAATCGCGACGCCATCCGTCCAACCACGCGATTCTCGATGACAGGTCGCACACGATACTTGGCCATTTTTCGATAGATGCCTGTCAAAGAACAGCGCGCGGCCAAATTTGATAGCTCCTACATTGCCAGACACTTTGTTGCTCGGATCACGCTTCAGAGGCGGCGGCCAGGGACCATGCCGTTTGATCTTTGTGATTTCTTTGTCGGAAAACAAAATGGACGACGACGATTGCCTGCCCTGCTCCGCTGATGCAGCACTCGTGCTACCGCCCAGACAGATGAGCACGAGAGCAACGACGTGGACCGGTCGCGACAACATCATTTCACCGACATGTCCAAACTGAAGTGAACCGGCTTGCCCGCCCGATAAGCCTTCATAGTAATCCGCCACAGCCCTGGCATATGGAACAACAGCGGGTCCGCTCGGAATCTGTTGCTGCTGACCCGCGTTATCTTCGGCGTGTAGTTCATACCATGCCGATGGCGCGGCATCATCGCATCGACTTTGATTGCTTCAACAGTGCCGAGCGCACAAACAGCGATATCAATCGCAAATGGCTGCCCGACCTGAATTGACGCTTCCGCTTGCGACAGTGCAGCGCGCATAGATGCATCGGCTTCGGACTTCATCGACGTCCAGCCGGTAGGCAATTCACAAGCCAGAGCCGTCCTCGGCATCAGCAAGACCGTAATCAAGCCAACGCCAAAGCGCGCCCACCAGGCTGTCACTGTGTTGCCTTTTGCACGGGAGCTGCCAAGTTAAGCATAGCTTCTGCGTTCTGATAAGCGATCTTCTTGGCAAGCGCAGATGGCAAACTGCCAAGCCAGTTTCGTGAAAACGTTGCGTGCTCCCCGACATAATACCAACGCTCTGGCGCGAACGTATCGGTGCCCACCATGAACCGATCAGGATGCGCCTCAAACACTTTGCGCCACTCTGGGTCCACGACATTGCCATTGGCATGATCTGAACGAAACGCTAGATCAGCCCAAAGCCTCTTATGCTTGGCAAGCAGCGTACTGACCGCATCTGGCCGATCGAAGCCTGAGTGCGCCCACAACACGCGCGCTCCGGGATACGTTTTGAAAATGCGCTCAACAGCGTCCACATCCGAATGCGCGTGCAACAACAGGTTATGTTTCTTGGCCAGCCCGATCAGCTTTTGCAGAACCGGCGTTTCGATGTCCGCGCCATACGCATGGAACTCGCCGAGTGCATAGTACTTGTTCTTGGCGAGATTTTTCGGCTCCTCGACGAATTGAGTGGGTGGGTCAGGTGTTTTTGGGTGGTCGGTTTGCTGCTTAATCCTGTTGGCAGAGCATTCCCCGTCG
>CAJQQK010000214.1 GCA_905480435.1 uncultured Hyphomicrobiaceae bacterium
AAGCCCTCGCGGGCGCGCTATAGAGCGCGTCCTTGACCGCCGCCCGTCACATCGACGGGGAATGCTCTGCCAACAGGATTAAGCAGAAAACCGACCACCCAAAAACACCTGATCCACCCACTCAATTCGTCGAGGAGCCCAGATATTTCGCTTCCAGCCAGACATCAAACTCATGCAGCATGATGTTGGACAGGAGCGGTGACAGCACGCCACCTTGCGGAACACCCTCACTCGAAGCCCTGAACAAACCACGATCGATGTGGCCTGCTTTCAGGATGCGCCAGAGCAGCTCGACAAACCGCTTGTCGCGAACCCGCTGCCGTACACATTTCAGAAGCAGCCGATGATGGACCGTGTCAAAGTAGCTGGCCAGATCACCTTCGATGATCCAACGGCCCTTCGGATCGGAGCCATCCTGAAGCTGTATCCTAACGGTACGAACAGCGTGATGCACACTGCGTTCCGGCCGGAAGCCATACGAGCAGCGATGGAAGTCGCTTTCCCATATCGGCTCCATGGCCATCAGCATTGCGCGCTGGACAATACGGTCTGTCAGGGTCGGTATACCCAACGGACGCAGCTTGCCGTTTGCTTTCGGGATATAGATCCGTTTGACCGGCTTCGGGCGATAGGTGCCCATCAGAAGGTCGGCCTGCAGGTCATCCAGATGGTTTTCCAGATTTCTTTGCAGGCGTCGCTTATCCATTCCGTCAATGCCCGGCGTTCGGGCGCCACTTGACGCCAGAACAATCCGGGCCGCCTCAGCAAGCCATTTCCGATTTGCAATGAGTCGGAGAAGGCGATCAAACCGGCGAGTCTGATCGTTCCCGGACCACGTTGCGAGCTTGTGTTGCATTTCGCTGATTATCAAAGGTCTTCACCTCGTATGGTCAGATAATTTGCACCTCAAGCAACTTGAACTGTCTCCCTTCGCCTCCCAATCGACCGGCTTGTCGATGAGGTATGTGGCAGGCATTCCCTGCCTCTGACTACTACGGAGACACTGCCAGCATGATGGTCATCAGGGTCAACTCCCTTGTCATTCCACGCATGCCTTCCCTCGTTCATATGCCGGACTTAAAGCGTACTGGTGAGGCTGCCGGTCGCAGTCTTTGTCCTTGCGTATCGCAAGTCGATGCCGATGCCATGGCCTGGCTGCGTTCTCTCCATCGCTCCCTGTAAAGGATCATACATATATCCTTGCATTTGGACGCTCCCGGACTACATGTCCGCGAGTATCATCAGCATTCCGCCTGTTAAACCGTGTAGGCGGAGGTGACATTTCAACCCTCAGATGCGGGTGAACCGGTTCGTGTTCCTCAACCTTCCAATACTCAGCCTCGGAGACCATCTCGGCGTAACGGTTTCGCCTCAATCCCCTTTTCCCACGGGCTACGTCACCCTGTCAGTTGACGACAGGTCACCGCCGCTTCGGCTCGTGCCCCTTCACAGCAAGGAGCAAGGCAAATCGTTTCCTCCTTTCTTAATGCATTCCAGACATACGCACCCCGGACCATCCGGGTCGAGGCGCACTATAGGTAATATCCGTCACCCATACTCGGTCGGGTACATCGACTTCGAACTGTCGATCCAGCGTGTTGTCAGCAACGAGCGCCGGCTTGCCACCATATCGACCAGGGCGGCGTTTATAGCCAACCTGCGCTGCAATCCCCGCCAAGTTGGCCAACCGTGCCACACGGTTCTCAGAGCAGGTTTCGCCAGCATCGCGCAAATCATCATGCCGCTATCCGCCCATGCCTGACGGATCAAATCCGTTTGCCGCACATCTTCGTGCGCACGGCTGCTTAACGGTTCTTTAAGCCATGCATAGAAGCCACTGAAATGAACTACCAGCACGCGGCACATCGCCCGAATTGAAAACTCGATCCGATGAGCCTTAATAAACGCGTACCTCACTGAGACTCTCGCGCGAAGTACGCGGTCGCCTTTTTTAAAATGTTACGCTCCTCGGTGACCCGTGCCAGCTCTCGTTTAAGCCGTTTGATCTCTGCGGCCTGCTCAGAACCTTCGACTCTCAGACGTGGCGACTTCGAAAAACGCGCCTTCCACGTATAAAGTGATTTGGTACTGATCCCCAGCCGTTCAGCCACCTCGCTGACCGCATATCCTCGCTCAACAACCTGCGCAACAGCGTCCTGCTTAAACTCATCCGTAAACCGAATTCCCTTGCTCATATCCGTCTCTCCTTGGTTCCAAAATTACCAAGCAAAGCGTCTACAAATCTAGGGGCACCTCACATGTCGTCGAGCATGCGCTGGCGCAAAGGCGTGATTGTATTGGTCGTGGTCATGGAGAGGTTCTCCTGAATAGGGTTGAAAGAGAACCCAGTGTCCAGGTCAGAACTTCCTAAGTTATGAGTGGAATATCAGTCTACCAAGCCGCTCGCGGGAACCCGCGCCTCACCACAAATATCGCGTAGCGATTTAGTGCTTTGGCCCCTTCCGGTCAGTAGCAGTTCGGCAGCTTATAGGGAAACTTCAGCCAGTGTCACGTTTCGTGCGGTGAGTGGCGCAAGAGGGGCGATGCTTCACGTGAACAGCATACTTCGAGGCGCCATTCTGGTTGGGGCCGGCGCTTTGCGCCGCCCTGCTCATCGCAGGGCGAACAGGCCCGTGAGCGAAAACTAAGCTGACGCCAAAACAATCAGCACAACACCGGGCACCACCAGCGCGATGGTTAACATCGTGCGCCAGGTCAGTGTTTCGCGCCCAAATACAAAATAACCGAGCAGCGCTGCGAACACGGGAGAACTGGCGACGATCGGCGCAACGGTAATCACCTGGCCGTACTCCAGTGCCTGATTGAGCAGGTAAACCGCAAATGACGTGACGACGCCGGATGCAACGAAATAACGATAGTCCGAAAGACGGCCTTCAATCGTCTGGCGTGTCGCGACAAAGCGTGTTCCGACAACGACGAGAGAGACGCACGTGCCGACCATCGCTGCAAATAGCGGGCTTGGCACCTCAGCGAACCCGAGCTTCGTGATCGCATGTGCAACGTTTCTGAGAGCAGCGGCGCCGAGTGGCAGCAGTAAAGCCCATAGCGGAAAACTATAAGCGATGCCGCTTGAGCGCAAAGCCGGCAGCAGGGCGCCGCATACAACCAGCCCAATGCCGGCAGCAATCATCGGTGTCAGTTGTTCGCCAAGCAGTAGGATGCCAAACAGCGCCGCGAAAAGCGGCCCGATCGATGTCAGTGCCGCATTGAGCGTTGGTCCTAAACGCTTGATCCCTTCGACCCAAAGCGTAATCGACAACGAGGGCCGTAGCAGGCCGGCGGCTGCAAACATCAGGGCTGCCGTCGTGAACCAGTATTCCTGTTTGATGATAAAGTAGCCGGCCGCCGAATAGAGCGCGGCTTGTGTTGCGATGAGCACCAGCGTGCCGAATTGTGTGCTCGCGCCTTTCGGTGCCATGTTCTGGACATGGGCTGAGAGCGCGAACAGAAATGCTGCGATCATTGCCGAGCATGCCGACAGATAGGCAGGCTCAAGCGAGCTGAGGCTGGCGAGCCCCAGTCCGGCGAGAAATCCCGGATCAATCATAAGCGGTATGCGTCGCTGGCCGAGTGCTAGCCAACTGCGCTTTGAGTGCTGCGGCGGCCAGCGCAAAGCCACCGTTGGCGCCATCAATGAAATGGACGTGACGGCTTTCCTGCAGGCTGAACACAACGCATGTCATCAAGGCTTCCTGGGCGCTATGGATGCCGTAGTACAATCGCCCCGCCTGATACTCGCCGTGCAGGTAAGCATCGATCTGAGCCGCCTGCTCGATCGTGACATCAAGCACCAGACGCAGCATGCCATCATACTTCTCGAAGTCCGTGTTGTGACGCATTTCTTCACGATATTTGCGCGCGTCATAGTATCCGGCGCTGCCATTGAACAACTCCAGCAGACCTTGAATGAATGATTGCGAGAGAATTTCGATTTTGCGTCTGACGCGAGATTTATGTCCGGCTGTGGCCCGGCTCTCAAGCTCCAGCCCGGCCGGTGGCCAGCGAAATTTTAGCGTCTGATCGCTAACCGGTGCCGACAGTTCAAGCGGCGCGCCGAGAATTTGGGTCAAGGCTTGTGTGACGTCATAGAAGTGCGCGCGCTCGCCAGCAGCTGTGGTGTCGGCACTGGCCGAAATGAGCGCGAGGATCATGCCGTTCTGCGAAGCAAGTGGCTGCCAACGGCACGACATGCCTTCGAGGTCGGGAAGTTCATCTTCTTCGCTCGCCGGTATGTGGATGGCGTCTCCCGGCAACGCGCGTTTCAGCCACTCATCTGCAAAAGCGAGGCCGCCACCGGAAAACATCGCGAGGTGATTGTCTTCACTGAGGCGTAATTTCATGACGCGCAAATCATGACCACCCGCCCGCAGCGCCGCCACCGTCACGGCGCCGGCTCTGAGATCCAAGCCGAACAGTGATTGAGCATGAACACGCAGCCGCGCAAGCGCTTCGCGGCCGGCTTGATTGGCAGCTGGTGGCACAATCAACGTGCCGCCATCTCCGCCAAATACGAACGGGATATCATAGCCCGGACAAGCATTGAGAACAGCGGTGATGACCGCAGCCCCAACCATGTTGACTGATTTATAATTGCCTGCCCGGATGGCTTCGGTTGAGCCACGGATGTCACCAATCAGAACCGTCCAGTCATCTGGTACGGCGTCGTAGTACTGCAGCTCTGCCACTTGCGAAAACGATGTCGCAGGTGTCAGCGCCCGATAGAAATCCTCGGAACCGGCCATCGCTCAAACTCCGATTTAGTGTGGCGCGCGTACTATTGGCAGCAAGCTCAACCAGCCGTCCATCCACCATCGACAAGCAGAGACGTACCGGTGATCAATGCTGACGCATCGCTTGCCAGAAAAACTGCTGGCCCCATGATATCGGATAGCTCGCCAATCCGGCCCAGTTTGATTTTCGACTCGATCCAGGCCTTGCGTTCCGGAATAGAGAGCGTCTGTTCGGCAAGCGGCGTGCGAATGAATGTCGGCGCCAACGTATTGACGCGAATGCCCTTGGGTCCGAACTCAATCGCCATCGCTTTGGTGAAGCCTTCAACCGCATGCTTCGTTCCGCAATAAACCGCACGCTCGATGCCGCCGATGTGGCCCATCTGTGAGGAGACGTTGATGATCGAACCTTTGATGCCCGCATCAATCATGCCGTGTGCGACGCCAACCGAGAGAAAGTAGGCACCTTTCACATTGGTATCCGTGACGGCATCGTAGTCTTCCTGAGTCGTCTCAAGTGCGGATGTGTGTCGTGCGGTTCCGGCTGAGTTGATCAGCACATCAAGACCACCAAGTGGTTTGAGTTGGTCGCGCATGGCATTGATATCGGCAACGTCCATCACGAGCGTTTCGGTTGAGCCACCGGCTTGCGTAATCGCCGCTGCAACGGCTTCGAGTTTTTCACGTCCGCGAGCTGCCAAAATGACATGCGCGCCAGCGTCAGCGAGCGCGGCGGCACAGGCGAGACCCAGCCCGGATGATGCGCCGGTGACAAGCGCGCGGCGCCCGTCAAGCCGGAATGAAGGTGTTTGTGGGAGATCCATCAGTCAGCTACTCCGGCATAAGGAATGTTGCGCCCGCCATATCGTCTGACGCGCAGGTTGGCCTGCTCGCCGTGACCGGCAAAGCCTTCGAGCGCACAGAGCCTCGAGCAGTATTCACCGACCATCGCAGATGCTTCGTCAGTGAGGACGCGCTGATACGTGTGCGTCTTGATGAATTTGCCAACCCAAAGCCCACCGGTGTAGCGGCCTGCCTTCTGCGTCGGCAGCGTGTGGTTGGTGCCAATCACCTTGTCGCCATAGGCAACGTTCGTGCGCGCGCCGAGGAACAGCGCACCATAGCCGTGCATGTGCTCCAGGAACCAGTCGTCCCGATCCGTCATCACCTGGACATGCTCGGAGCACAGCTCGTTGGCTTCAGCGAGCATCTCATCATAATCATCGCAGACGATCACTTCGCCGTAGTCTTCCCAGGACTTTCCGGCATTCTCAGCGGTCGGCAAGATTTCGAGCAACCGGGCGATTTCGTCCATCGTATCGCGCGCAAGTTTTTCGGAATTCGTGATCAGCACGGCCGGCGAGTTGACGCCGTGCTCGGCCTGGCCCAACAGATCGGTTGCACACATTTCCGCGTCAACGGTTTCATCCGCAATGACAAGCGTTTCGGTCGGCCCCGCGAACAGGTCAATACCGACACGGCCATAGAGCTGGCGCTTTGCTTCGGCGACGAATGCATTGCCCGGCCCGACCAGCATGTGTGTTGGGTCAATGGTTTGCGTGCCAATCGCCATCGCGGCGACCGCTTGTATGCCGCCTAGACAATAGATCTCATCGGCACCACCCAGGTATTGCGAGGCAACGATTGCCGGCGCTGGTTTGCCGTTGAATGGTGGGGCCGCCGTAATGATGCGCGGCACTTCGGCAACCTTGGCCGTCACCACCGACATGTGCACAGACGCAATGATCGGATACTTGCCGCCCGGCACATAGCAGCCAACCGATTGCACGGGGATATTCTTGTGGCCAAGCACAACGCCCGGCAGCGTTTCGACCTCAAGATCTTTGAGGCAGGCGCGCTGGTGTTGCGCAAATCCACGCACTTGTTCCTGCGCGAATTTGATGTCTTCAAGATCACGCGGTGCAACCTGGTCCAAGCATTCCTGGATCTCCTGGTCGCTCAGCCGAAATGTTTCGCGATCAAACTTATCGAATTTGATTGAGAGCTCACGGACAGCTTCATCGCCGCGCTTTTCAATATCCGCAAGTATACCCTCGACGATGCCGCGCACTTTGGCGTTGTCATCTGCACGAATGTCCGCATCCTTGCCGCGCTTAAGATATTGGGCCACGAATCCTCCAAGTCTATTCTTATCCAGCGTCGCAAGACGCATATCAGATGTCGGCTATTTGCATTGAATAGCGAGGTGTCACCTCTCGACAAGAGCCGCGCCGGTACTCTAAAGCCAATGACGTGCGAACGGAACCGTTGCAATGGTCGCCCAAGCACAGGAAAGCCAACAGTCTTTGACTAAGGATGACCGGATGAGCAGCTTAATTGCCAGCTTGCGGCCTACAGCGCAAATGTCACCGGTGAGTGGCATCGTCGAGGTGTTCAACTATGGTCGCACCCGAGAGGGCTTGATCCCACTTTGGGCGGGAGAAGGCGACACGCCGACGCCACCGGTCATTTGTGATGCGGCAACCAAAAGCCTCTCCGACGGTGAGACGTTTTACACCTATCAGCTCGGGATTCCGCCATTGCGTGAAGCGCTCGCCGAGTATTTTCAGGGCCTATACGAACGATCGTTCGTAGCTGACGAATTTTTCGTAACCTGCGGCGGCATGCACGCTATTCAATTGGCCATGCAACTCACCGTCGGGCCGGGCGATGAGGTGGTGTTGCTGTCTCCTGCATGGCCGAATTTTGCTGGCGCTGCAATCATTCAAGGTGCAACGCTCAACTATGTGGCGCTCGAACATGGAGATGCTGGTTGGACGCTGGATCTCGACAAATTGTTCGATGCCTGCAGCGAAAAAACCAAGGTGCTGGTGATCAATTCACCAGCCAATCCTTCAGGATGGACAGCCAGCGATGCTGAGCTTCGCGCAATTCTTGATTTCGCACGCGCGAAGGGGTTGTGGGTTATCGCGGACGAGATTTATGGCCGCTTCCACTACGACGAACAATCTCCCGGCTCACTGGCTCCAAGCTTCCAGACGATAAGAGATCCGGACGACCGCATTCTGTTTGTGCAAACGTTTTCAAAAAACTGGGCCATGACCGGCTGGCGTATCGGCTGGATACAAGGACCAGCTGAACTCGGCCAGATTGTCGAGAACCATATCCAATACAACACGTCCGGTGTTGCACCTTTCATGCAGCGCGCCGGCATCGCAGCACTCAAAAATGCCACGGACTTTGCGCAAGGTCAGGTTGATCGAGCGGTTGAAGGGCGTCGTATCGTCTGTGATACCCTCGATCGATTCCCGAATGTGCGTTTCAAGCGTCCTGCGGGCGCCTTCTATGCGTTCTTTAGCATCGACGGCCATGAGGATTCGATGGCAACGGCTTTCCGGATGGTCGATGAGGCGAACATCGGCCTGGCACCAGGCAGCGCATTCGGACCGGGTGCTGAAGCGTTTTACCGGATATGCTATCTGCGATCGGCCGACGGTCTCAGCGAAGCGATGCAACGGCTCGGACGTTGGCTAGAAAAACAGAACGCCTGAGGCGACCCGATTGCAGAAACTGATACATCCAGACCAGCTCCGTCCACCGCCCAGTGGAACTGGGCCGAATGAGATCCAGCCCAGCCAGGTCAGGCCAGCGGCAGATTTTTTTATTGTTCTGGTTGGCCTCACGTTTCTGATGAACGCAATAGGCCGTGGTGCGACCGAGAGCTTTGCCGTTTTCCTGCTGCCCGTCGAAAGAGACTTGCAGACGACGCGTTCCGAAATCGCGATGACTTATTCGATTTATATGATCGTGCACGGTCTGACCGCACCAATTGCAGGCCAACTGATAGACCGTCTTGGTGCACGCGTCACGTACGCAACGGGCCTCACGTTTCTAGCAATGTCCAATTTCCTCGCGGGCTACTCAACGGAGCTTTGGCATTACTATCTGGCCGCTGGCGTACTGAGCGGGTTTGGGGCTGCCTGCCTCGGTATGATCGTTGCGTCAGCGTTACTCAGTCGCTGGTTCACCAAGGGAATGGGCTTCATGATGGCGTTGCCGTCAGCAGCCGTTGGGGGTGGCATGTTAGTCGTTCCACCACTGGTACAACTTACGCTTGAGCATTATAGCTGGCGCGAAACCCATCAGATGCTTGGCATCTTGATCGCAGCTCTTCTGGCTTTTGTGATCGTACTGCCGCTCGGTCGGATGACACGTGGCTCGGTCGATTGGCGTCGTATGCGTGCGGCCCATGTAGCGAGCGGAGCACAGAGCTGGACGGCTCTGCGTGCGATGCGCACGGGGGCATTCTGGGCGTTGTTCGGTCTCTATTTCTTCACTTCGGTTGCAGCTTATGCCGTCTTGCCGCACTCTGTTGCATTCCTGGTCGAGAAGGGGTTCGACAAGGTCTGGGCTGCAAGTGCGTTCGGCATAACAGGTGCTCTCTCCGTGATAGGCATCCTGTTGATGGGCTGGTTTTCCGATTACGCGAGCAGGCTTGCCTCGGTAACAATTTCAAAGTTTGTCACGCTGACCGGCATCATTTGTCTGGTCTTTGTGTCGTGGTATCCAAGTTGGATCCTGGTCTACGGCTTCGTGCTGTGCTTTGGATTGATGCAGGGCGCGCGTGGCCCCATCATCGCGGTCATGGTCTCGATTCTGTTTCGCGGCGGCTCGGTCGGCACGATCTTCGGTGCGCTTGCACTGGGTCTCGGGCTCGGCGCAGGCGCTGGTTCGTGGATCTCGGGCGAACTGCATGACCGAACGGGCAACTACGAGGCGTCATTTATTTTTGCAGCCGTCGCTTCGTTCACCGGCTTGGCAATCTACTGGCTATCGACAAGCTTGCGCACCGAAAAGCCGGCCCCGATGCCCTTCTGAAGCATAAATGTTCGGCCTTCAACCGGTCAGTTAGCCATAAAAACCGGCACAGTTGTGCTCGCAAGGATCTGACTTGTGGCGCCGCCGAGGATCATCTGGCGGATGCGACTTTGGGTGTACGCGCCTTTGAGCAACAGATCGCAACCAAGCTTGTCGGCTTCTTCGAGAATAGCAAGTCCTGGCTTACGTCCGTTGGAGGGCACGGTAAGTTCCGCAGCATTGATCCCGTGATGGCTGAGATAATCACACATCGCCTGACCATTCGGTCCGGGCACGGTGACACCTTCGATTGTCAGCACGGTCACTTGCTCGGCTTGCTTTAGCAGCTCTATGCCAAAAGCAACTGTGCGAGCGGACTCGGTGCTTTGGTTCCACGAAATGACGACCTTCTTGCCAAACGTCGCGCCGGCGGTTGGCGGTGCGACAAGAATCGGCCGGCCGCCGTCGAACAAAGCAGATTCCAGCGTGGTCATACGCGGCCCGTCACCAGAGGTTGCCGGGCGTCCGACAACCGTGACATCATACACTCGCGAAATCGATGCGATCTGATTGTCATCGATCGGCGATCCTATCGGCCAATCAAGCACGGCGCCGCTTTGCTCAGCTGGGTGCGTCTTGGCGAAGGCATCAAAGCGTGACTTCGCACCGGCAAGCGCCTCGGTATCTTCTTGTTCCGACGGCGGAAAAGTGACGGCAACAATCGGCTCCGCACCAACGACCTGATAATGAACCGGTCGCAATGCAATCGCGCTAACAGTTGCTCCGAATGCTTGTGCGGCCTGCCAGGCGACGGCCAGCGCACTATCAGATGAGGCGTGATGTTCAACCGGTAAAAGAATGGATTTCATAGCGGTCACCTTGGGGCTCGAGGGGATCGACCTTTAGAATGCGCCGAATCGGCCACAGTTTCAAACGTCAATCACGCGCTGCGCGCTCAGGCGGTCCCCTTAAACCTTCATCAGAATCGAAAGTAGAACCCAACCCGGCCGTAGTGACTGGCGCGCATGTCGCGGTCGCCGGTGGCACCGCCCGCAACTGTCAGTGCGGCATCGCCGAGCTTCCAGGTAGCAAAACCGCCCGCGCGGCCAGCCTCAAAGGCATCATTGCCCTCAAGCTGGGTCTCGACACCAAGGTCCACATTATTCAAGACGGTATAGCCCGTACGCAGGCCGAGCTTGTATGTGTTGAATGCGGATGCCCACGACAGATCGCTTGCCAGCCAGTGTTTTTCCGAGAGCCGCAGCCATGCTTCCAGCGCAACTTTGCCTCCATACGAGGTGTCGACGACTGGGTTATCCGGATCACGCGGATCGATGAAATGGTTTTCGAAAGTCACCCCGCCAAACGTTTTCACGATGAGGCGTTGCCACTGGAATTGGTAGCCAATCAGTGCATCCGAGAACACTTTGCGACCGTTAAGTTTGAGCCGCGCCCGTCCGCCGACGCCATTTGCCGTTTTGGTATAGGAGTATTGCCCGTAACCAGCTGTCGCACGCATGCGCCATCCCGGTTGTTTTATGTCGCCCATCAGCGCCATCGTCGAGCCTGTATAGATCGACCATGAGTTCGCGAGAGTTTCGCCGCCAGCCCATGCCTCAATCCATTGCGCGGGCGGACCATTGGCGTCCGACTGGTTGTCATCGGCTCGCGCATCATTCACGCCCATTGGCATTGCGACCAGGATGCATCCCAAGACAGACCAAAGTGCACAAAAGGCGATCAGGTCTGCCGCCGTCTGAGATGTCCGCAAATGTCTACTTACGCGATACAATACGCCACCTAAACCCACGTAATACGCAGGCCAATTGATTTGACTCAACTATACAATAATGAGTCATTAGCGCGGTGTAGAGTACGTCGGTCAATGAAAAAGGGTTGAGATTCAACCGCGTGTGGGGACAAATATTAATGCAACTTATGGGTGCGAGTTGTGATTGATTAGGGCTCCTCGACGAATTGAGTGGGTGGATCAGGTGTTTTTGGGTGGTCGGTTTTCTGCTTAATCCTGTTGGCAGAGCATTCCCCGTCGATGTGACGGGCGGCGGTCAAGGACGCGCTCTATAGCGCGCCCGCGAGGGCT
>CAJQQK010000215.1 GCA_905480435.1 uncultured Hyphomicrobiaceae bacterium
TCCAACGAAAACTTGCCTGACTCGCTCTTTCATGATCCGCCCTCCTGGCTTCGAAGATCAACTCAGATTGAGAAATCCTCGAACTATTCGCCAGTGTCAGGCAAAACCTATCCACTGGCTCCAAAAGGACATACGGTCTTAGTAGCCGCGGTCATATCGTCTCAATGATGCGGGCGCCGCCAGATGCCAAATTCGTCGAACTGGAGTCGGATGCTGACAAGGCCGTATTGCATGACTTGGCTTCAAAAGCTGCACGATGGGCAATGGATCACGATCTGCGAGCCAAGCCGGACATGCCCGCAGCGGTAATCAATCGGGCGCGCGATAATTGGCGCCCGCTGTTCGCTGTTGCCAATCTGGTTGGCAGTGACTGGCCGGAGCTAGTGAGGGCAGCCGCGGATCACGCAATCGAAGAAGAAAAAGAGTATGCCGACGAAAGTTTGGGTCTCAAGCTCATCCGCGATTGCATCGATATCATCAAGCGGCGAGGCCGGATGATCGATGGAGAAATACATCTCCAATCAACCGCGCTGCGAGACGAGTTGGTTGGCATCGACGACGCGCCGTGGGCTCACTTCAAAAATGACAAGCCCATATCTCCGCGCTCGATTGCCTTCATTCTGAAGCCTTACAAAATCATTCCGCGGAAGAAGTCAGATGGCAATTACTGGCGCCTATCGATGTTCGAAAACGCGTTTTGTGTTTTTTCGCGTGAAGAAATTTCTCGGGGGTACCCTGAACAAGCTCCATCAAGCTCCATTCCTCCAGAAAGTAAAGAAAAACAAGAGCCTATGGGATGGAAGAAGGGCGATTCTATCTTCCATGAAAAAGACCCTCATCCTCCATCCATACCGTTCGACGAAAAATGGAGGATGGAATGGAGGAATGATGGAACTTGCGATGAATCCGTAAGTAACTGCAATCAAGTAATAAATGGAGGTATGGAGCTTGATGGAGGTTCCCCAGAGGGGGGAAGCGTCAAAAACGCCAAAACAAATAAAAACCCGAAAAATGGCGAGACTCAGGACAAATCGGAGGTGACGCTATGAACGCGACCGCGCTCTGCTTGAGTTTGATGAACCGCGGCGTGAGCTTCGATCTGCGCGACGATGAGCACGTCACCGTCCGGCCGGCTGACATCTGCACCGTTGACGAACTGGCGAGCCTCAGGCGACACAAACCCGATCTGATTGAGCTATTGCGTAAATACGAAAAGCACTGGTCTGACATCGAAGACTGGGCCGGGATGATCGGCGCCGGAGTGGCCCGCGGCTGGAGCATGGTCGGCGCTTATGAGGAGTGCATCGGTGGGCCTGATGTTCTGCTTGGCCGCTGGCGACACATGTTTGCGAAGTGCCAATCGACGACGGCGCTGGGTGATCGCGTGCTCGAGGTGGCGGACCGTTTGTTGAGCGAAACCGACTGGCCGGCCACCGGCGCAATGCTTGGCTGGTCGGAACGCGAGTTATGGGGGATTTCACCCTCCGCGATGCACCGCAACCCTTCGGCAACATCTGGCTATGACCGGGTTGATGCTCTTGGCCTGTTCACTGCGGTGGCGTTGTCCAGCTTCAACCTCAACATCGAACACATGGACGCGGATAGCGCCACGTTCGTCGTGACCGAATCCGACTCACGATTATCGCACCCACGTCGAAGATGGTGCAGCGCTTCGGTCCCGAGTTGGGAGGCCTCGGGGCTGACGCCAGCAAACAAAAAGGGAAATCGTGAATGACCAGAGGAATCGATAACTTCGTGGCCGAGGCTTCTCGCATCATCGCCGCGCACGATCGTCTGAAGTGCGGCGCGCGAACCCGCAAGGGGACGCCGTGTCGTGCGCCGGGCAACGGTGCTGGGGGCCGCTGCAAATTGCACGGTGGAAAATCAACAGGGCCGCGCACAAAAAAGGGTAAGGAAGCGGCAAGGTTGGCCGTCGTTCGCCGCTGGTCTCGATACCGAGCCGAGCCAGTTTGAATGCAACCATTGCAACTATGAAAAACGCGCGCGCGCGTTATGGAGTACTACAGATGACGAAACGCAAATTATCCGTCGAAGACGCAATGGTTCTGAGGGCGCGGCTAGAGGCGCCAAAGATGTTGGACCGCCTGCTTGAAATTGCGAACGACCCAACCGGCGGACACCCAAGCATCAAGGCTTGTGAGGTTGTGTTGCGGCTGGCACAGGAAAAGACGACCGAGGAGAGGGACCCGTTGGGGTTGGATTTTTTCAGTCGAAGCTAATGGCGTTTGCAGCCGGGACGCCAGGGGGTGTAACCTGCAAATACTTCTGTGAATAGCCGTAGCTTTTTATAGAAGGCGGAACACCGGTCTGCCTCTTCAGCCAACCGGACGATTGACCCACCGCAAGTCCTAATTTTAAAATTGACAGCATTATTTACGTATCGCCATGGCAGCCTGGAATGAACTTTCATGCTTGAATTGAATTTCTCATCGCCTACATTTCGCAGGTTTGCACCGTCGGCCTTGACGATCCTGCTGGCCATCACTGCTGTTCTTTTGCTTCTCGCCCTTTCCAGTCAGGCACCGGCGTACGCCGACCGATACGCGGATTGCAATCAATCGGCTGATGCGGATCGAACCATTGTCGGCTGCAGCCAGATGATCAATCGCGGCAAACGCGAACGACGTAGGAAAAGATCAAAATCCTATAACAATCGTGGCTTGGCCTATTACAACAAGGGCCAATACGACCGCGCTATTGCCGACTACACCAAGGCCATTCAGATCAATCCGAAGCGTGCGTCAGCCTACAACCGGCGCGGCGTGGCCTATGCCAAGAAGGGCCAGTACGACCGCGCTATTGCCGACTACACCAAGGCCATCCAGATCAATCCAAGTTATGCGCTTGCCTACGACAACCGCGGCTTGGTTTATGCCAAGAAGGGCCAATACGACAGCGCTATTGCCGACTACACCAAGGCCATCCAGATCAATCCAAACTATGCGTTTGCCTACAACGACCGCGGCGTGGCCTATGCCAAGAAGGGCCAGTACGATCGAGCGATTGACGACTACACCAAGGCGCTGTCGATTAACCCTTCACTCGCGGAAGCTCGAACCAAGCTGAATGCGCTTGAGGGCAAGATCGCGTCTCGGTCGAACAGTCCGTTTGAGTTTATCAATAAACTAGAAGGTTCGCGGACGCGCGACCCGAAGGATGGTGCGCGCATTCTGTCGGGTACCTGGAAAAAATTGAGTCAGGCCTCCTTCATTAGCAAAATTTCCAAAATGACAGTCAGGGACGCAATTCGTCCGTACAAAGTCATGGTAACTTTTCTGATCAAAGCTCCACTTTTGAAAGCCGAACTAGCGGAGATATCAAATGCGGTGCGCGGTAGCGCGGGAAGCGGATTTGCGTTATACTTTGTCGACTTCGAGATGGTTGGAGGGGCCCACCGTGGCTCCTGGGCGACTGCTCACCATAGGCCCAAATTGGACGTCGAAATATTTGGTCTGTCAGCTGAAAAATACGCAAAACTGCAAAGCCTAATCGCCTCGTATAATCCCAAGTACAAATTCACTGGCACGCCGCAAACTCTACAAGTCGTGAGCGGCGAGCCTGCGTGCAAAGACATCCGAACGTTTTACGCGTGGGCAACGGCTATCGACATGGGTGACAGATCACAGCATTTGCCGACCGAGCCTGAATGCGTCGATATACCAGCCCACGCCAAGGTAAAGTTTGCAGGCAAAACGACAACATTAAAAATGTTTCACAAGACCACCGTCATGAAGCTGATCGTATTTGAAGGCACAAGCAGGTGGACAACGGCCGATGATTTGCAAGAGGTTGCGGCAAAGCCTTCGCTATCGAAGGAGGCGCGCTATCTCATCCGAAAAATGAAAACCATGTATGATGAAATGAACCGCGTGCGCTACATGCCCGCATTTCACGCATGCATGTTTGCAGCTTGTTCCCCGATTAAACCGACGTTCCTGGAGACTTACAATCGAGTGTGGTCCGACGACGACAAGTACATGCCAACCTACAGGGAGCTAATGGGAAAAGGCGCGGCTGTAACAGCGGCCGATATATGGGTGATGGCGAAGGATTATGCCAACACCCAAGGGCGGGGGAACGACTTCACTCGACAGCGCGACCGTGAGTTGAGGATTTTGTTCAAAGAGTTTTAGCGCCAAAACCATCTCGCCGTAGCCAGCGCACGAGCAAGAAAAACGGGCTTGTCGTTGACGTCACATTGCTACGCGGCCAGATGCAACTGCGCACGCGAGCCATGTCTCGGTTCGATGCGATAGTAAGTGGGACGTCTTCGAGGGACGCCAGATTGCGTCCTTGGTGCACGTGGACGCGATTTCGAGACGTCCATCTTGTTTAGCGCATGGCTCAAGGCTTTGCAGGTCAGCGGACGCCAATTGAACAGGCAGCACCATTCGATGTGGAGATTGTGGACTCGTTGAATGCGGAGATCGCCGATCTCGCCTACCAGGCCAAGCCACTCTAGGAATTCGTGCAGATCCTTGCAGGGAGCGTACGCGCCCAGAGCCTCTTCTGTTGGCCAGTCAAATTCGTCAAGAACATTGGAGGCGGGCGCGGTCGTCATTAGGTGTCCTTCAGCTCAGATTGCTCGCAGAACTACTCCTGATCGTCAAACGACGCATACGCTGTCAGTGGCATCTCAATCTATCCCATCGCTCAAGCTTCGGGTCAAACAGAACCGTCGGCGCAGCCGCCAGATCCGCCGACCACGTAGTAAATCGCCAACAGATGGGGCCGGCGAGACGCTTGACGAGTCATGAGTGAGGGCGCGGGCCGGTACACCATGTCAAGCGACACCCGGTTTTGACCCTTTTGCGCCACGAAGAACTGACCCACCTTTCGTCGTAGGCTAGGCTTTCGTCGGTTTGGATTTGGTTGCCGATGCTGGCTTGCTTAGCAGGCCGCTGCGACGTTTTTCCTTGAG
>CAJQQK010000216.1 GCA_905480435.1 uncultured Hyphomicrobiaceae bacterium
GATCACCGCCAGGAAAGCCGCCGACGCCATCCGCGGCCACTGGAGCATCGAAAACAGGAACCACTATGTTCGCGACGTCGCGATGCTGGAAGATGCCAGTCGCATCAGGAAGAACCCAGGCATCTTCGCCAGGGTACGTAGATTCGCCCTCAATATCCTGCGTGCCAACGGCGAAAACAATATCTCGCAGGCCATGTGGCACAACGTCCTCGACATCACACGGCCGCTCAATTATCGCTTCATGCAGTTAGCGTTGAACAGCCCTGCTGTTAGAGCTTCCTTCCGTTTGGTGATCCAAATAATATGAGCTACAGTTATTTTAGCGTTTTTAATTTGTGAGGTGCAGCGTCATGGATCGTTTCCATGTGCAAGTTGGTGGATCTGTTTCAGCCAGGTTGGCGATTGCGGCAACCATCGTTTTGATTACCTGCTTTGCGAGCGGGTTTCCACAGGTGGCACAAGCTCAATTTCAGGCAGGTTCGTTTGTCGATGGGCAGCCGGTGTTCGCGTCTAACCGGTCCCGGGGCGCTATTATGCGGCTGCGCGGGCGGCGATCTGGTGTGAGACAGGCGCGGAAACGCTGGCGAAAACGCGCCAGACAGGATCGACAAGCTCGGCGAAGGGCTGTTGATAAGCTACCAACAGTTGGTCAGTCGAGGGCGCGTGGGCGCCTGGTGGGTGTGGCAACCAACGATCAACGTGATTTTCAGCTGCCACCGCTGCCACCGCAGGCGGCGGCAGTGTCTTCAAACGTCAAGACATCTTCCTTAGCAGCGGATCTTTTGCGGGTGGCAAGGGAGCGTCGGCGTTTGCGTAAAGCCAAGAATGGCAAGGTGATGCAAATTGTCGTGTCGTTGGGGCGGCAAAGAATGACCGTCTATGAGGATGGTCGGCCGGTTAGGCAGTCTGGAGTTTCAAGCGGCAAAGCGGGACACAATACACCCACGGGTGTTTTCAGTATTATCCAGCAACGCCGGCATCATCGGTCGAACATTTATAACGGCGCTTCGATGCCGTTCATGCAGCGGATCACATGGTCGGGCATTGCGCTCCACCAAGGGCGTCTGCCGGGGTACGCTGCGTCGCACGGATGTATTCGTCTGCCGGGTCGGTTTGCGCGTCAACTTTTCAAGTCGACACAAATGCGCACGCACATCGTGATTGCGGCTGGTAATCCGGTACCTCGCGCAATTTCTCATCGGAATTTGCTGGGCCCGTCTGACTTAGAGCAGCAGGAATTGGCGGTGTTGGTTCCGTCGACGACGAATTTAGTGACCGGTGCGTTGCCGCGTCGTCGTGTTGCATCACTTCTCGTTCCGGTCCGTTATGACGTGCGGGATGTCAGCGTGAGGAGCGCTGTTGAAAAGGCGCCGATGGGTTATGACACGGACGTCCATCAACTGACTGCGATGCTGCACCGGGATCAAACCGATCAGCTTGCACATCGACATCGTGTGAAGCGAACGCGACGTTCGGGGCCGCTTAGGGTGCTGGTTACGCGCCGGAATCAGCGCGATCGGACGCGGGATGTGCAACGTCAGTTCGTAATGCTTGGCTATGATGTTGGTGGCGTTGATGGCCAGATTGGCCGGCAGATGATTGCGGCGACGAAGGCATTTCAGCTGGCCAATAATCTGCGCGCGACAGGCCTTCCGGATGCGGCGACGCGTGACTTGCTCGATATCAGGACGAAGCAGTCGCGGCCGGCAGAAGGAACCGTTTATGTCAGGCAGAATGGACGGCAGATCTATTCCGGTCCGATTTCAATCGCTCATTCGTCCGAGCCTCTCGGCACGCACCTTTATACGCTTGCCGATCTTGGTGATGCACCCGAGACGCGCGAGTGGCTCGCGGTTACGGCCCAAGCAAAGGGGCGGTTGCCATCGTGGTCGAAAAAACGCTGGAAGAAGCAATTAGCGGAGATCAAAGCCGTCAGTGCACATGAGGCGATCAGCAGAATAGCGTTCCCGAAACATGTTCGTCAGTCGATTGAAGATCGGCTGACACCGGGCTCTTCACTGATCATCGCGGACCTTGGCAGCGAGCGTGAGACGAGACTTGCGACCGATTTTATCGTGTTGACCGATTGAGTAGGAGCCGTCGTCTGGCGACAGAGATCATTCCGGCTAGTTCTGACGCGATTGCGGCTGGCTGCTAACCAGCTGGCGCGGGAGGTAGTGCCTGGGCATCGGCGATAAATGCGTCAATTGTTTCAAGGCTCGTATCCCAGGAGCACATCAGACGACATCCGTTTGGTGGGACGAATGTGTAAAATTCCCAACCCTTGTCGCGTAGACCTGCTTGTAGTGCGGCTGGCAGATTGATGAAGACGCCGTTGGCTTCGACCGGATGCATGAGTGAGACACCCTCGATTGATTGTAGTCCGGCAGCCAATCGTTGCGCCATCGCGTTGGCGTGGCGGGCATTCTTCAGCCAGACATCATCTTTCAACAGCGCGAGCCAGGGCGCTGTGACGAACCTCATTTTGGAGTTGAGCTGGCCGGCTTGTTTTCGCCGCCATGCAAATTCATGCGCGAGCGCCTTGTCGAAAAAGATGACGCATTCGCCAACGGCCAAGCCGTTTTTGACGCCGCCAAATGAGAGGACATCAACGCCGCGCCGCCAGCTCATTTCGGCAGGTGTTGTGTCGAGGGATGCAACTGCATTGGCAAAGCGGGCACCGTCGATATGGAATTTGAGTTGGTGGCGTTTTGCCAATTCGCCGAATGCGGACAACTCGTCGAGGCTGTAGGCTGTGCCAAGTTCGGTGGATTGGGTCAGCGTTAGGGCATTGACCTTGACGTGATGGACGCCTTCGAATTGCGTCGCGCGTTGGCTGACAGCTTCGAGCGAGAGTTTGGCGGCTGGCGTGTTGATCGTGAGTTGTGACGCGCCGCTGCCGAAGAAACCGACCGCGTTGGCTTCATCCCATTGAACGTGTGAGAACGCGTGGGAGATGACGGCGTTGTAGGGTTTGCAAATCTGGGCGATGGATAGCGCATTGGCACTGGTGCCGTTGAATACGAAAAACACCGAGCAGTCTGTTTCGAATAACTCGGCAATGGCGCGCTCGGCCTTGAGGGTTGTTTCATCATCTCCATAGCCAATGGCGTGACCGGTGGCGTTCTCGGCGACGAGTGCCGCAAGTGCTTCGGGACAGATCGCTGCGTTGTTGTCTGACAGAAATTGTTGGCGCATTTGGAACCTCGATTTTGCGCACGATTAGATCAATATCGTCGCGTCGGCAATTGGCATGCGGGACCGGCTGGAGTGAGCGCAGTTTAGGTGCCCCACGGTCGACCGCGCCAGCCGCCGAACAGGCCTTCACCGCCACTCGAAATTGAAACGATCTGCTCCAGAGGATAAGCTTCGGCTTCTTCCGGTGGGCGGGCGATAAACAGTTCAGCGTGCATGAGACCGTCGGCTTCTTTGCCCTCGGAGTCGATGCCAAGAGTTTCCAGTGTCAGGAGGGCCTGGGTCCATTCGCCAGCTGAATGGTAGCGACGTTGGACGAATGTGACGCCTTCAAGTTTGTCGAACTGGAGGCCGCGATCGACCAGATATTCGCTGACTGCATCAATTGATTCAGTGCGTAAAACGAAGATGGCGAGCCAGGGTGCAGGATCGCCAGCTGCGTCGAGAATTTTCTTGAAGGTTTCGACACCGGCATAGGATGCACATCCTGTCGATATGATGCAGTTGGTGCCGGTTATAGCTTGTTGGTCATCCGCATTTAGGTCGACGGTTTCGAGATCGCCCGTGATCGCGCGGTCGAGCAGATTGACGCCTTCGGCGTAAACGGTTGGCGACGTCGACAAGTCTAGTCCGAGATAGTCGATGTCGAGCTTTGCTGGCCATGATGCATAATAGTTGCGGTCGAGTTCCATGACCCGTTCCGGTGATAGGTCGCCAGCGTCAAGGTCACGATAGCGATGCGCCAGGCGGTTCATATCTATTGGGTAGCGCATGAGCGCTGCGTTAATGCCGAAGCCGCAGCCAATGTCGAGGACTTTCGGTTTTGCCGCACGGGCCTCGGCGGCGGCCTGGATGATGCTGCGGAATACGGTCCGTGCTAGTTCGGGAATTCGATAGTCGAGGCCGTGGAGGACGCGGAAGTAGGCACGAGGATCTGGCTCGGCATAGACCTGCTCGTATTCTTCGCGAACATCATTGGCCCGCTCGCTTATCGTTTCATCGAATTCAGGGAACTCTGGTGACATGTGAAGTAGATACCACTTTGTTGTTCGTGGGGGCTGATCGGGAGCTCAACAGGGCGGAGCTTTGGCTGCTCGAAATTGCTGTGCTGACCGAACGATCGGCCTTTAAAATTGGAGATTTTTCGATGAGCAACCAACGTAACTGAATTAGAGCCACTTGACCAATCAGGATTGCCAAGATGCCACTGTGTGGACTTGACGGTTCCGTAGAGAGTGCCGACAGTTGGCAGTTCATTCGACATCCGGTTGCTCCAATGCCGGTCGCACTAATAGTAGAATTGCCCTACCGATATGTCAGTCAGCCCATCCGTCACGCCGCCTGTGCCTGCGCGTGCAACCAATATCATGGCTGCATTATTCTGGATGGTGATGGCGCTTGCCTCATTCACAATGGTTGCGGTCGCTGGCCGCACGGCAGGCCGGGACATTGATACGGCCCATTTGATATTTTTCAGGAGCGCCATCGCGCTCGGAATGGTGACGCTGCTGATATTTTTCAGCGTGCAGGGCATGCACCAGATCAGAACTCAGCGGATCGGCCTGCATGCCACGCGCAATGTTATTCATTTTATCGCGCAGTACTGTTGGCTCTCCAGCTTGATGCTTATACCGCTCGCGCAGTTGATATCGATTGAGTTCACAGCGCCGCTTTGGGTTGCCGTTCTGGCACCGCTGCTGCTGGGAGAGAAGTTGACGGTGACACGTATCATTGCGGCGGTGATTGGCTTTGCAGGTATCGTCATCATCGTTCAACCCGGTGCCGTGCCGATGAGCGCTGGAACTGTCTTTGCAATGGTTGCAGCGCTTGGATTTGCGACATCAATGATTGCGACCAAGAGGCTGGTGCCAACGGAGACAGTTCTCTGCATTCTTTTCCATATGTCTTGGATGCAGCTTGTGATTGCGGGTGTTCCGATTCTTCATGATTTGAAGGCTCCAGCCTTGAGCACGTTCCCCTGGATTACTGCGATGGCTGCCGCTGCGATGATGGCGCACTTCTCGTTGGCGCGTGCTTTTTCGCATGCCGACGCGATCATTGTCGCGCCGATGGATTTCCTGCGCTTGCCACTGACGATGGTCGTTGGCTTTATGCTTTATGGCGAACCAGTGGAGCCGGTTATTCTGATCGGTGCAGCTGTTGTTGTGGTGGCCAATGTCATCAATATTTTTGGCGAGCGGCGTCGAAGTTAAAGCAGGTTGCGTTTAATAGGAGCCTTAAATCGCTCGAAGATTGGGCGTTTTAAGGCTCATTGTGAATCCATTAAAACGCAAGATGCTGTAGATGCTAGCCGAAGGTTCGTCGATAGAGTGCGATCGACGCGGGCAGGATGACGAGCTGACCAATCACAGACGCTGCAAGGCAGACGGCAGCAAGGCGCCCGAAGAGGCGAAGTGATGGGAGATCCGAGAGCATGGTGACGCCGAGACCGAGAGCGAGAACAATCGTCGTCAGCACGACAGCTGGACCAATGTGGCTGGCGGTGGCGACCAGTGCCTCGTAACAGCCTGCTTTACGGCTGCCATCTTCTGGCTTGAGGCCGAGCCGTTGCTCTTCCAGATTAAAGCGGTTGAGGAAGTGGATGGTCGAATCAATTGCAAGCGCGAAGGCGACTGTGATCGCAATTATTGAGGCGAACTGCAGCCCGTCTGCGAACAGTGACAGGATCGCGCCGGTTGCAAAGATTGGGAACAATGATGGCAATACGCTGGCCAAGCCTGAGAGCACGGATCGTAGCGCGATGCCAAGGAAAATGAAGATCACAAACATGTCGCCGATCAGGCCCCAGTTGAGTTCGCCGATCAGCTTGGCCGAGTTGCGCGCAGCGATTGCAGGTAGGCCGGTCACAGATATCCGATAGTCGGGATTAGCTTTGCGGACGGGTGCCAATGCCTTGTCGATCCTATCGACAACAGGGAGTATTTTACTGGCATCGACGTCGGGTAGTCGGCCCGTCACGAGCACAGCCTTACCGTCCTTTGCGAGGAAACGGTGGCGAAGATGCTGGGGCAAGACTTCGGCGTATTTTTTGATTGTTTCGACGCTGTCGTCGCCGGCGGCCTGCAGCCATCGCCGCAGGCTTTCAAGCGACCAGACGTTGCCGAGGCCGGCGCGTTGTTCCAGAACATTGTGGGCGGCTGCGATGACGTTGATGGTAGCAGGGTCATAAAATGACTGATTGCCCTGCCACTCGATCATGATGTGTACGGGGTTTGCGCCAGTGAGTTTCTGGTCGATCCGATCGTTCGCAGATAAAGCTTGTTCTTTGTCTGGGACCTGATCGGCGAGGCGATACTGTGGCTCCAGCTGGAGGTACGCGCTGCCTGTTACAATCACGGCTAGCAGGCCCGCGAGGAAGTAGGGCAGGGGCCGTCTGGCAACGTGACTAATGATGCCAACGGTAATGTGATGCAGAGCGCCGACGGGGCTGTCTTGATCGTTGGTCGGTGCTTCGCCGTCTTTTCGAATGAGGAATATGGCAAGCGTTGGGACGACGGTGGCAACCGCAATGTACGATATGACGACGGCTAGAACAGCTGCGATGCCGAATGTCCGGATCATCGCTGACTCTGCAAATGAGAACGACGCTAGTGCAATGACTGCGTTCATGGCTGTCAGCAGGCAGCCTGGTGCCACGTCTATGATGGCACTGCGTGCGGCTTGGATGCGGGTTGCGCCAGCGAGGATGCTGCGCCGAATGGCAAACACGAGATGCATCGAGTCGGAAAAGCCGGACACCAGGATCAATGGTGTCAGGACATTGATGAAAAGATTGAGCCGGAAGTCGAGTCCACCAATGACACCGAGCGTCCAGAGGATTGCAACTGCGGGACCGAGGAGCGCGATTAGCGTCAATGACAAACGACCAAAGAACATGTAGGCGGCGAGCCCGCCAAGCACGAAGCCAAGGACATTGTAGATCAACCGGTCTCTTTCGACAGCATTGCGAATCTCAAGCTGCATAACAGGCGCGCCGGTTAATTGCAGGCTGAGGCCGCTGCCTTCGAGTGCAAGTTCTCCAGCTGCGCGAATTTCACCGATGACGGTCGCGCTGCCGGTCTCGCGAACAGCCTCGCGGTCCAAAGCCAAAACGATCAATGACAGTGTGCCGTCGTCTGAGAGGAATTTGCCGCGGACAATTTCGTTCGTTCGGAGGGTGCTGACGATTTTCTTGAAGGCGGTGGTGTCGTCGGGCAGTGGATCTGGCACAATCGGCGGCGGATAACCGCTGGCATTGGGCTTGTCGCGGGCTGATAGCATCGACACGATACCGTCGATGCCAGGTGTGAGCTGCAACTCAACCGCCAGATTAGAGAAGGCTGTCAAACCCTTGGGGCTGAGCAGGCCTGGGCCCTCTACGACGGCGAGGACATCGTATTCACTGGAGGGGAAGCGTTTATCAATTGCCTCGTATTGGCGGAATTCCGGTGTGTTTGTGCGAAATAATTCTGATAGTGAGTCGTCGACCTTGAGGCGCGATACGCCAACGACTGCAATGGCCGAAAGCAGCAGGATCACGATCAGTGATACGATTGGGGATTTGAGGGCAACGAGGCCGAGGCGCTCTAAACCGAAGGTTAATCGGAAAGATCGTGTGATCTCGGTCTCGCGATCATCCCCTCCGCCGGGCCGTCCATCCATCATCTATCGATCTTTGTGCGTTTCTGGTGATTTGCTCTTGTGGAATGTTAACCGCCGATAGAGGTAATCGCAATGCGGCGTGCAAGACCATCCCCAGTCTCAGCTCATTGGCCGGGTCCAGTGGTCTTATTCTCGACCGCTGGCGCTGCTTCGCATATAGGTGTGTGCAGAACGCTTGCCCGTCACCCGAGAGTGAAAAGCACGACAAACATGGCAGATAAGGTCTTGGACGCGCGGAATTTTGATTGTCCGATCCCGATTTTGAAGACGAAACGTGCACTTGGTGACGTTGAAATTGGTGGCACCTTGGAAGTGCTGGCAACGGATCCTGGTTCACCAGATGATTTCGTTGCGTTTGCCGAATCGACAGGGAACACGTTGCTCGAACAACACGAAGATGATGCGGGTGTATTTCGTTTTCTTCTGAGGCGGGAGGCCTGACCGGCATGATAGGGGTCTACCACTCGGCCGCCGTATTGACGGTTTAGAGCATGAGTGAGACATAAGCTTTAGAATACACAGCGAAATTCTGCCTTCGATTAAGGGATGCTATGACGGTTACATTGCCGACTAACTTTGCTCACCAGCTGCGCGGCCAATTTTT
This sequence comes from uncultured Hyphomicrobiaceae bacterium, assembly GCA_905480435.1. Lineage (GTDB taxonomy): Bacteria > Pseudomonadota > Alphaproteobacteria > Rhizobiales > Hyphomicrobiaceae > CAJQQK01. Next base: position 8,462 of record CAJQQK010000216.1, read on the forward strand.
CGCAGGTCTTGCGGCAGTTGTGCTGGCGGTGGCTGGTATCGCTGCATCGAGTACCAATGCAGCTGCCGTCAGGATGCAGGCTCCTGGCAGCCGCGTAAGCATGGACTTGCCGGCAAAGTTTAAGTCTTCGCCGCTTTTCGCGGGCTTTATGGAGATCATTTCGTCGGCGGCAGTTATCACGCTGGAATTGCCGCATGATGCCTACGATAAAGTCGTTGCGGGGTTTTCGGTCGCGGCGCTGAGCAAGAAAGGGATCACCGGGTCCAAGGTAGGCAAACTTGAGCGTTCCGGGTCGTATTTTTACGTGACAGGAGAGCAAAAGCACTCGCGTGCCTTGTTCGCAAAGTCCATCCTGGTCATTCGTGACGACAGGAATACCGCCGTGATCACGTTCAACGTGCCTAAAGGAGCATTTGCAGCTGGTGCCTTGAAGCGTGAGCAGGTGATTAAAGCACTGACGTCGGCTCGCCTTGAAGCTGAAGCCGCGCCCAGTCGGGATTTGTTCAAGCTTGGTTATCTTGGTCCATTCAGCCTGACAGGACAGCCAACCGGTACGTCGCGCATTTATGCGGTTAAAGATGATAAGGGCGCGAAAGATGCGCGTCATATCATGGCGATTTCACCATCGCTCAATCGCCTGCCTGTCAAAGATATCGGTGATTTTTCACAGTATGCGATGAAGAGCCTGAAGAGAAATCAGGATCTGAAAATTCAAAGCACGAAAGATGTACGCATCGACGGCATGGCTGGGCAGCAGATTACGGCAACTGCTAAGCGTGGGGCTGGGAAGACGCCTGTACTCATTCGTCAGCTTATTCTGCTGCCGAAAGAAGGCGGCTATTTCCGGCTTCTCGCGATAAGCCGGGCTGCGGAAGAGCAACGGCTGGGTGCCGAAATTGAGAAGATATTTGGTAGCTTCAAAGCGGTGAGTGCGCAGCCGGAGAAGTAGTTCGATGATTGGGCGAAGAGGAGGGAATGTGCGAGGAGCCATGGCTCTGTCACTTTTCTTTCTTGTGGTGCTGATCTCGTCGCTTGTGCGTGCGGGGACTCCCTTGCGGCCAACGACAGATCATATTTGGTACTCTGTTATGGTTGGCGGTCTGCCGTCGGCGCAGGCGGCTCGTTGCAGCGATTGCAGCGCTGATCTTGTGTTGCGTTGTGTGGGGCGTGGCCGCGGGTTGATGGAGCTGACACTGGCTGGCGCAGCTGTTTCCAATGGGAGAGCTGGCGCCGCAAAGCAAATTCTCCTTTCGTTTGGTTCCGTGCTGATGCGGCGACGTGCGCTGACGCAACGGCAGTCGCACGGATTTACGCCGATTATTGAAATGGGTGTTGACGATCCCGTGTTGGATCGTTTGGTGACCAGCGATGTGGTCAAAATTAATTTCTATGGTCAGCGGAGCTTTATTGGTTTGCGCGGTGCAGCTGTTCCTGTCGGGAAGGTGCGTGCGATCTGTCGCCCGGCAGATCAAAAGGTGTCAGGCCGGCATTGCATCTGGGCTGCTGTGATCGCTTGCAATTCGGATCGTTTTGGAGCTGAGGCCGTCCGAAAAAGCGTGCCGCATTCGTTCATACGGTCAACTGCGGACGGTTATTGTGTAACACTTGCTAGTGAAGCGCTTGCGACTGCAAAGGCGCATGTTGGTCGCTACGGCGGGCATGTCGAACGCAGTTGCGTGCGCTAAAGCGCGACATGCTGTAGAATGGCTGCATTGCCGGGATGCAGACTTGACAATTTTCGCAATGGCCGACAAAAGCTGCTTCCCGGTTTCATTCCAGTTTTGGTTTTCGGCCAGTTTTGACGTCATGCTGGTCTCGGGCGGGCGGTTAGCTCAGCGGTAGAGCACACGCTTCACACGCGTGGGGTCACTGGTTCAATCCCAGTACCGCCCACCATTTTTAAGCAATCATAACAGTGCATTAGAGATCATAGCGAGAGCATCAGATGCCTCTTGATCGATTTAAGGTACCATATAGGTACTAAATCACGTTCACTGTAACTTGCTCGATGGCATCGCCAAACCACCATTTCTCGCAGCACTAATCCGCATGTACACTGACTGCCATGTCAGAATTCTACACAATCGAACAACTCAGAGATCGTGGATGAACGTCATCGATGGTCAAAGCCCATCTTGGCGATATTGATGGGCAACAATCCGATCCGAATGGTCATGATTTGAAGCTTTGGCAAATGAGCTTGTTGAACATAGTCAACGAATCGCGGTATGCATTATCGTAATAGACGACAAGTTTTTTTAGAGGAGACACAACTGATGGTCACGAAGCATACTTCAATAGCCACGGCCGCGATTGCATCCCTGTGCGTGATTTCGACGCCCGCTAATGCCGGTGAGCATGCCAATCGTTGGTCAGGCATTCACGCTGGCGCCTTCGGAGCATGGGCAAAAATGCACAGTAAGAGCATTGACATTACCGGCGAAGAATTTGGCGGAAGCACCGCAGGTGCGACGGAGAGGACTGATGCCAACGGCTATATTCTCGGCGGCACTTTGGGTTACCGCTTTCAGCATGACAAATGGGTGTTCGGCCCGGAGTTCGAACTCGGCTACATCAATGGTAACGATTTGAAGGTTGTAAACGGTGATGACGGAGTGCTCGTTGATTACGATGGCATATACGGCTCACTCACCGGCGTCGCTGGCTATGCAATTACAAACAACACCCTCCTCTTTGTTAAAGGTGGCCTGGCGTTCGCAAAGATAGTCAATGCGGGCGGCGAATTTGATGGAGTAGGAAACGAGGACAGTGGTGGGCGGCTGGGTTTCGACGGCAACGAATCAGGTATTGGCGACAGGGTAAGATATGGATTTACTGTCGGGGCCGGTGTTGAATTAGCCCTCTCTACCTCATGGAGCATTAAAGCCGAGTACGCCTTCGCGAAGTTCAAAAACGAGACGTATTTCGACCCAGACGGGGAGAACGACGAACCTTTTAAGTTCGAAGACGAATTGCATGCCGTAAAAATAGGATTGAACTACCGGTTTACTTCTGGGCATCACCGCGTACCCTTGAAGTAGGCGGAGATCGCGTCCCATCAGGTGGTGTAACAGTGCCGGTCAGGTCCGTCGCAACGTTGTCCGGACGGTCAGTCAGCGGTTAGGGCCGCCGGTTCTGATGCACCATCATGGCTGATGCCGCCGAGAGTTTCCAGTGTCATGT
>CAJQQK010000217.1 GCA_905480435.1 uncultured Hyphomicrobiaceae bacterium
GCCAGGGTACGTAGCTTCGCCCTCAATATCCTGCGTGCCAACGGCGAAAACAATATCTCGCAGGCCATGTGGCACAACGTCCTCGACATCACACGGCCGCTCAATTATCGCTTCATGTAGTTAGCGTTGAACAGCCCTGCCTTGATGCACGAGGGATTTCATCCCTCGTGCTCCTAAAGCATGTTGCGTTTAATAGGAGCCTTAAATCGCCCGAAGTTTGGGCGTTTTAAGGCGCATTGTGAATCCTTTAAAACGCGACATGCTTTAGACCAGTCCCTGGGCCCTATCAATACCAACATCAGAACAATTCATAAGATCGAACCGCGATATTCATACGCGGCAAGCCCAAGCGTCAACACGCCGACGACAGCAAGTGATAGCAGTGCGGCATTGCGGAAGTGGCGGCTGCCATGTTGGCCGAAAGCACGCGACCCAAACCAAGTGCCAACCATGTAGAACGGTGCCGACACAACGCTGAGTACGATCACGTCCCACGTAAAAACGCCGTTGTACCAGAGCGGCAGTAGACCACACAGCGCCAGTGCGGTTGTCGCCCCGATGACATTCGCGCGTTGCGTCTGGGCGGTTCCGTCCCGAGATAGCGCAATCGCGACAGCTGGCGGTCCCCCGACACCGGAAGCACCTTGGATCAAGCCAGAAGCCGCGCCAGCCAACATCAGGAAGCCAGCCTTCCGGGCATGACGGGGCCGCCAGTCCCGATAAAGCATAACAACCATTGCCAGCACAAAAAGCGAGATGATGATTTTCATCAAGGCAGGGTCTGCGACAACAAGCACCCATGTCCCGAACGGGGCTGCTAGAAACGTAAACAGCCCGAACGGCAGAACGAACGAGCGCTCGGAATAGCGCACCGCGTTGGGTAATAACTGGGCGACCGGCGCGAGCCCCGAAAGCCCGGCGACGCCGACAGCAGCTGGTGGCCCGACAACCACACTGAGCACCATGACGATGACCAGCGATGAACCAAAGCCAACAAACCCTCTGAGGAAGCCGGCGATCAACACAGTCGCGATGGCCAGCAGACCAACCGGCGAGACCGCAACGGATAGGCCCTGTGCGATCAAGCCGTGTCCATAGGTTTCATGCCCGATCAAATTCTGCATCCAGTCGGGCATGAAATATTTCGCCTCAAAAAGCGCGACTACGGTGCAACGCTACAAACTGGACGCTCAATTGATCCGCGTGCCAAATTTTTCGACGGCGGCTTCCGATAGCGTCAGGCCAAGGCCCGGTGCTTCATTGAGCGTCAGCCAGCCATCCGCGATGTGGGGTGGGTTCTCGTAGAGTTCGGCCTGTAGCGGATCGCGCTCAGGGTCCGTGAAAGACTCAACGATGCGGCCGGCCGGCGAACTGGCAACCAGTGGCGCATGGATGAAACAGTCATGATGCGGCGCGACGTCAACATGATTGAGTTCGCAGAGGGCCGCGAGCTTGCGCCCTTCAGTGAAGCCACCAAACATCGTGCAATCGAATTGCAGGATCTGGATGGCTTGTTCCTCGATCATGGCACGGCAGCCGTAGCTTGTGATCTCGCTTTCACCGCCGGACAAGGGGATCGACGTTTGCTGTGACAGCAGTTTCAATTCACGCCGGTCATCAACCCAGCGCACCGGCTCTTCAAGCCAGACCGGATTGAGCGGGGCCAGCAGCCGCGCACCTTCGATTGCGGTTTTGAGGTCCCAGGCGCGATTGACATCAATCATCAGGTCGCGATCGGGCCCGATCACATCACGTACGATTTCCATGCGTACGATATCTTCAGCCAGACTGAGGCCGCCGACTTTGCCTTTGAAACCGCGATGGCCTTGGCCGACCAGCATTTCAATCTCGTCACGCAACTCGACGTTGTCTTTGCCATCGCGGTAGTAAGCGCAGGTGACATAACACGGCACTTTGCTGCGGAACCCACCGAACAAGCGATAAAGTGGCAGGTTGGCCGACTTACCCACAATATCCCAGCAGGCAATGTCGACAGCCGATGAAATCCGGATCAAGGCCTCACGCGACCAACCACGTTCGGTTGCCATGCGAGTTGACGTCAGGCCGAACAGTTTTTGATAGACCTGCTCGGGGGCAAGCGCATCCATGCCCATGATTTCGTCAGCAATGCCGCTTTTGACGACATTCACAAGCGGCGTGATGTCCGTATAGCTGGTTGCCAGCCCGAAGCCTTCGATACCATCGCTGGTACGGATGCGGACCAGAAGCTCATTGGCGCTTGGCACCTTGAACAGGCTGACCCAGTGCGGTCGCGTCTCGTTCGGCGCCTTCAGTACGGAAAATTCGATTTCAGTGATCGTGGATGACATTGCGTGGTCTCGGTATTGGGTCTCGGTGCTGGGTCATTTGGGAAGATGTATTTGCTCCCGGTCGTCACGCTCATGTGAACCACGGCTCCCGCCCGAGAGCAACACGCGGGCGGATATTGCCTGACAAGCAGCTCATCACAGGATATATCTGCCGACAAATGAGCTATACGGATCCCCATCATGCTGCTTTTGATCGATAACTA
>CAJQQK010000218.1 GCA_905480435.1 uncultured Hyphomicrobiaceae bacterium
CCAAACAAACATTGAGTCGGACCATGACCGCCCTGACGGGCTGTGGATAAGCGGCTTCGCCTTGCGTTCGCCCTGTGGGCTCACTTCAGCCGAAGCCGCCGAAATCGAGCACTGTTACACCACGCCCTGGGACGCGATCTCGCCCGGGCACTCAAGGCGGTGCACGATGACCCCGGCTTCAACTGGTCGCTTGAGCAGCTCGGCAACCTAGCTGGTATGTCGCGGACATCGTTTGTGAACAGGTTCACGACATGCGTATCGATGACGCCAATGGAGTATATTACGCATTGGCGGATGCAGATCGCCCGCAAGCTCCTAGCTGAAACGACGTCGCCAATTATTGAGATTGCCGAAGGCGTTGGTTACCAGTCGGAAGCGGCGTTTGGCCGTGTGTTTAAAAAACATTTTGAGCGTGGACCCGCAACATATCGTCGATCAGCGGTTTAAAGCACGTCGCGTTTTAAGGCGTATTGTGAATCCATTAAAACGCGACATGCTGTAGGGGCTGCCGCGCCGACCTTCTTCCTTGCGGGAGAAGGCCGGCAGACAACTTTGTTCCGACTTACTCCGCGGGAACTACAGAGGCCGTCGGTTGTGCTTCCGGCAATCTGCCCGGCAGCAGTAAGACCGCACACAGGATGGCGACTGCAGATGCTGCCAGGATGTAGAACAGAACATCAAAGCCCCAGTTATAGTGGACCCATGCGATGAGTGGGACGACGGTTGCCCAGACAGCGAAACTCACGATGTAACGGGCGCCATAAACCGAAGCGCGTAACTCGGATTTGGCCATCTTGCCGATCATGTAGTCGTTGATCGGTATCTGCCCGAAAGCGCCGAGCATGAAGCCCAATGAAACGGCGAGTGCGCTCCAGTCGGTTAAGCCTGGCATGAGTGAGAAGAAAACAATCTGGATTACGGCGACGACGGCAAAGACGCCGCGAGGGCCGTATCGATCCAGCATTTTGCCGACAATCACCTGGGCGAATGACGCAATTCCAAAGACAAGGAACGCCAGCCAGCCGACCATTGTCGCGGTTGGTGCAATGCCTTGCAGGCGTTCATCGAACACTTTTGGAAGGGAGAAGGTCGTGCCTTGGAAAATGATGCTGGAGACGGCAGTGGTGAAGAAGATGATCATCGTGACGCGGATCAGCATCGCGCGCCATTCGGCAGTTGTGGTGCCATCGCTGGCGACTTCCGATGGTCTTGCGAGAGAGGCTGAGGCGGCATTTCTAAGCGGCACGCGATCTTTATAGCTGTAGAAGTATGCCAGCCCTAACACGACGGAAAAAGCACCGGGCAGCCAGAACGCTGTCCGCCATCCGGTTTGATCGATTAAGAAGCCTGTCAGAAGAGCTGCGCAGCCAACTCCCATATTGCCCCAGACGCCGTTGACGGCGATGTCCATGCCCATTGATTTGCCGCCGCGGGCGATCATCGACAGCCCGACCGGGTGGTAGATGGCAGCAAACATGCCGACGACGAACAAGCCGGCGGCCATTTCCACGGGAGAGCTGGCCATTGATGTCGCGATGGCGGCGAGACCGATGCCAATGAAAAACACGACCATCATGCCTTCGCGGCTCCAACGGTCGGCGAGCCAGCCGGCCGGCAGTGAGAACAACCCAAACGCGATCAATCCCGGTGTCGCGTAGGGAATCAACTCTGAATAAGAGAGCCCCCACTCTGTCGCGAGCACGAGGGCTGCTGCTGTCGCAAAGACCAGCAGAAAGAGATGATCGAGAAAATGGCCAAGGTTGAGAAATAAGAAGTGCTTGCGGTCTTCCATGATGCCCGGCTCTCCGTTGAAGAGGTGCGATCGCACACAGTTGGTCTATGCGTGCCAGCATAGCCTTGGCCCATAATCGATGTTATGCCAATGATTGTCGATTTTCAGCCAAGAACCGGAGCTCCGATTTAGGCCATGTCTGAGAGATCCATCAACGCTGACGATTACCAAGAGCTGCCGGTTGCTGTGGCCGTCATGCAAAAGCATTTTCCGTCAGACTTCGTGATCGCGCCGCACAGCCATCGGCGTGACCAGCTCCTCTATGCGGCTTCTGGTACGATGCGGGTGCGGACTGATACGCATAGTTGGATTGTTCCTCCAGAGCGGGCGCTTTATATGCCAGGTGGAACGGTTCACGCCGTTGCGATGCGCAATCCTGTTGAGATGCGGACGCTCTATATCGAGCCGGGTTCACATGCGGAACTGCCGGATGCCTGTGTCGTCATCACGCCTAATCTTCTGCTGAGAGAGTTGATCGGGGCGCTGTTGAAGGAGCCCTAGAACTACGATCAGAGCGATCGCGGGAAACGACTTGGCTATCTTATTCTCGACGAGGTTTGTCGCGGCCGAGCGTTGAACCTTAGCATTCCGATGCCGCAGGATGCCCGCCTGCTGCGTGTGTGCGAGCACATTCTTGAACACCCTGGCGAACAAGGCACGCTTGGCGATTATGCTGATCTGGCTGCGGCGTCGGAGCGGACATTGGCGAGGATCTGCGAGCGGGAACTTGAGATGGGGTTCGCGGCATGGCGCCAACAAGTGCGCTTTCACTATGCGCTGGAGGATCTTGCCCGAGGCACGCCGGTTGGTCAGGTTGCTCGGGCCTGCGGATATGCCAGCGTCAGCGCCTTTACGTCGGCATTCCGGAAAAGCCTCGGACATCCGCCAAGCCGTATTCTGGAGAGCATTTCCAGCAGCAACTGAGTTGTAGGAATTTTTATTTGGCCAATGGTTCGGCCCGTTAAGCGTCACTATCATTGGCTGGTTTTACAATGGAACGAAACAGCGTGTCTGCTTGGGTTCGCAGGTTTTCGCTTGGAGCGGCGCGCTGTGATGTTGCCCCTCGCGCCCATGCAAACTCGTCTGCCAAGAACGTATCGATGGCTGCGATACGAGGTCCCTCGCCAACTTCCTTGGACCGGCTTTTTTCTTCCAATAGCGCTGCAAGTTCTACTGTTAGGTTTTCTGGCAATGCAACGCCTGCGCACAGCTCCTGAAAATTCATTGGAGGTGGTGTGTCTGGTTGCATTCTTATCCATCGGATCGCCATGGCTGGGCGCACCATCAGGGCTGTTCAACGCTAACTACATGAAGCGATAATTGAGCGGCCGTGTGATGTCGAGGACGTTGTGCCACATGGCCTGCGAGATATTGTTTTCGCCGTTGGCACGCAGGATATTGAGGGCGAAGCTACGTACCCTGG
>CAJQQK010000219.1 GCA_905480435.1 uncultured Hyphomicrobiaceae bacterium
AGGGTACGTAGCTTCGCCCTCAATATCCTGCGTGCCAACGGCGAAAACAATATCTCGCAGGCCATGTGGCACAACGTCCTCGACATCACACGGCCGCTCAATTATCGCTTCATGTAGTTAGCGTTGAACAGCCCTGGGGCGGCCATCAACCGCGTCGCAAACGGCGCTGCAATGTAGTGACCAAGCTCCAACACTTTGAGACTACGCAGAAGCGGTTCAACCGACCCAAGATCCATCATTTGGCTCCTTCAGCCGACAAACTGACCGATTGGCAGAAACCAAAATCACAACCATCCGGCGCCTGCAATACATTTTCGCGGAACATCCGATCATAGCCGCGGCTATCAGCCGGTATCGCCTTGATGGTTTGCTCAGCCCGGCGTTTTGTAAGCTCGGCCTCGTCAACCAGCAGATCGAGCGTGCCGTTCTTGACGCTGAGCTTGATGCGATCACCATTGCGAACCAGCCCGATCGGCCCACCGGCTGCTGCTTCAGGTGCGATATGCAGAACGATCGTGCCATACGCCGTGCCACTCATTCGCGCGTCTGACATGCGCACCATGTCTTTCACGCCTTGCTGCAATAGCTTTTTGGGAATTGGCAGGAAGCCCGCTTCCGGCATTGCGTAGTCCGAGCGCGGCCCGGCGTTCTGCAGGATCATAAAATCGTCGGCTGTCACATCGAGATCCGGGTCATCAATCCGTTCCGCAAGATCATCCAGCGATGTGAACACCACCGCGCGACCTTCTTTTTCAAACAGCGATGGCGTTGCAGCCGACCGCTTGATGATGCAGCCATCAGGTGCCAGTGAGCCAAACAGTGCAACCAGTCCGCCTTGCGGCTCGACAGGATCATTTGCGGGTTTAATCACGCGGCGATCGACGTAACTGCCTTCTTCGGCGGCCAGCCTGTCTCCGAGCGTTTCCCCAGTAATTGACTTGCAATCAAGATGCAGTAGCGGTTTGAGATCACGCAACACCGCACCGATACCACCAGCTGCAAAGAAGTCTTCCATATAGAACTCGTCACCGACCGGCTTCACTGCTGTCAGCACTGGCGTCGTATCGGACAGTTCATTCAAGCGTCTGAGATCAAGCTTGATCCCGGCGCGTCCGGCAATGGCTGCCAAATGAATAACACCGTTGGTTGAGCCACCGATCGACAGCAGCACGCGCAGCGCGTTCTCGACGGATTTTTCGGTGATGATGTCTTTTGGCGTATCACCTCTAGCGATCAATCGAACAATCTCCTGCCCGGTTGCCTCACCGGCGCGCAGTCGATCGGCATGTACGGCGGGAATGGCAGCGGTGCCCGGCAACGTCATACCAAGAGCTTCCGCGATCGCTGCCATCGTTGAAGCTGTCCCCATCACGGCGCAGGTCCCAGCGGTCGTTACCAAGCGCCCTTCAACATCTGAGATTTCCTGCTGACTAATTTCGCCGGCGCGGAATTTCATCCAGAACTTACGGCAATCCGTGCAGGCGCCAACGCGGTCGTCTTTGTAGCGACCAGTGGACTGCGGGCCACCTATCAACTGGATGGCGGGTTTACCTGCACTTACCGCGCCCATTAGCTGCGCTGGCACAGTCTTATCGCAGCCACCCATTAAGATCACCGCATCCATAGGTTGGGCCCGGATCATCTCCTCCGTGTCCATCGCCATCAAGTTGCGGAATTTCATTGAATTGGGCGCAAGCGTCGACTCGTGCAATGACGTGGTCGGAAATTCCATTGCCGTACCACCCGCGGAAGTAACACCGCGCTTCACGGCTTCGAGCAACTCGGGAAAATGGCGATGGCAAGGGTTAAACCGCGAATGCGTGAACGCGATCCCGATGATCGGCCGGCCCAGCTCTTCCAGCGACCAACCTTGAGACCGCGCAAATGCGCGACGCATGTAGATTGAGAAATCCCGATCGCCGTAACTTTGCAGATCACGCAGAAATCCCTGCTCACCCTTTTCCGTCGCCATCGTGCGTCCTCACATTTTCGCAGGTTAATACTTCGTAAACCACCATACGGCATTGTGTGATTAACCGCATATTAACCCGAACACCAGGGCAGACCGTCGACCATTGGATCGATGATAGCTCACGACAATCCCCGCGTTCATACCATGGAGCACGATCGTGCCGAGTTCTGCCGGAACAGGGTTTCAAATCGAAGGCCGCCGTTCAACGTCAACCTTGAACGACGTCAACAATGATACCGGGCGCATCGCCTATTGCGGGCCTTTTGTCATTTCCGCGGTCACCGGCCACTCGATCTCGAAGATCGAAGATGAAATTCGACGCTATCGCGAGATGCCAGAGGGTCGGAAACCAGTTGTGCGCGGCACATATTCCGATGAAGTCGACCAAGCCTTGATGTCATACGGCTACCGCATGGAACTCGTCCAAACCTATATGCAGGAAGAGCGCAAAGGTCGTCCGACGCTGTGGTCGTGGATGCAGAAGCCACGAAACGCCTGGGCCAACTACATTCTGGCGATCCACAAAGGCAAAGAGGGCCACTGGATCCTAATCAAGGGCGTCAAAATGTGTGACACCTTTACTGAAGGCCGCTGGCAATTCGTTTGCGACGGCCCTCATCGCGGCTGCCGCATTATGGAAATTTTTGAGGTCAAGCGCGATCGCGCCATCTAAACCGTCGAATAGGCCATTAAGGATTGTAAACGCCCGCTACAATCGAGCTCATCAAGAATAAGGGCGACTTCCAACCTGCTGCAATCGCCTCGGGTTCAGAACAGAACCACTTATCGCCTCGTGCCAGATCCATATCAAATTTTCGATACCATGGTGACCACGGCGAGAAATAAATTCGGCTCCCTTTGCGATCAACCGTCGCCTTGAACGCACATCCTTTGGGCGCATCACTGCCAGCGGAAAACTGCTTTCGGCGGCGATAGAACCAAGGGCGCTCCAATTGATCGCGCCAGAAGCCCAGCCGCTTCGTCCGTGCAACATCTTCCAACTTTTTATACGGTGATTGCCCCTCGGGCGGCGTCCAGGCCATGCCGCGCTCAATCATTTCTGCGCCAAGATCCGTCTTGCCACTGAAACATGTCGCCAACATCGCCCCGCGCTTGTCATGTTTATTGGTTGGTTCGCAGCGAATCTCACCCTCTTCCAGGAGCGACCGAAGCACGAGCGCAGCACCACGGCCAAAGAAGTCCTGGCCCCCCGTTGCCAGCGGCAACGTCTGCGCGGCTTCAGGGGCGTCAATGCCGAACAGACGGATCTGCTGACCATTGATTTCCAAGGTGTCGCCATCAACCACAACGGCTGGACCGACAATCTCTGCCAACGACACCAGCGAAGCACCAAGGAAAATGCTCAACATAAAGATCAAGATTTGCCGCATGCCAACCTCCGCACGGTAACTTGAGAGCAACGTTAGCATTTCGCAACTGTCTTCTCAAATCCACACGCCTTGCCATTCCGTGATGCAAGCGTCATCTTGCCTGATCATCACCGGACCGCCCAATCACGTCGCCACCGAAAGACTGCTATGCCGATTGACCGAACATCCATCCCGATCATTGATGCCCACCATCATTATTGGGATCCGGCAACGAATTATCATCCATGGTTGCGCGATGAACCGCCAATCCCGTTCCGGTACGGTGACTACTCTTCGATCCGAAAACCTTTTCTACCGGCAGACTACAAGCAACTGTCAAAGAATTTTCGGATACGTGCCACGATCACGATGGAAGGTGAATTCGACGAAGACGATCTCGTCACTGAAAGTGCGTGGATGAGCCAACTGGCATCAGAGCAAGATGCACCCGCAGCGCACGTCGCCCGCGCGATCCTGCATAAACCAGACGCCCCCGACATCATTCGCCAGCACGCCGCATTCCCCATTGTACGTGGCATACGCCACAAACCAGCAGCCGCAAGCGCCCCGAATAACGTTGAGCACGCCAACCCAGGCTCCATGTCCGATCCGGCTTGGCAACACGGCTACGCAGCCCTCCAGCCCAACAATCTGCATTTCGAACTACAAGCACCATGGTGGCACGTCACCGAGTTGATGCAGCTGATCGAGAAATTCCCCGAAACGCCAGTCGTCATCAACCATGCGTTCATGCCGGTCGATCGATCTCCTGACGCACTCAAATCCTGGCAGGACGCGATCAGCCTGGCTGGCACAGCACCGAACGTAACGATCAAGATTTCCGGTATCGGCATCAGCGGCAAACCGTGGACGCTTGCCGATCAGCGACCAATTATCGACGCATGCATCGACACCTTCGGGCCAAAACGTTGCATGTTCGCGTCAAACTTCCCGGTCGATGGACTAGTTGGATCATTCGATGACATCTACGGCGGTTTTCTGGACGCAACCGCAGATCTGGATCAGAGCGACCGCTACGCCATGTTTCACGACAACGTGATACGGATCTATCGTCTCGATATCAACCAACTCAACGTCTAACTATTTCATCTCGCGCATCATGAGAAACCAAACATTGGTCATGGGAATGACACACCAACGCCGAGCGCCTAATGTAATTTTCCAAGCGCGGTGACATCGTTTCGCTCGACAAGTCCGGGCTCATTGTCCACAACATCGTTGGCATCACTGCTGCGCCGACTTATCAGAATTCTCTGCGCCAGGAGGCGCCCATGACCCTTATTGCACGGCCCCATTTGTTGCTAACCGGTCTCCTGAGCACGTTTTTGTTGTTAGCGCATACCGTGGCAGTCCAAGCCAAGCCATTTGTCTGGGCCCGTGCCAGCGACGCATTGACACTCGATCCACATGCCGTCAACGAAGGCTCAACACATGCGCTGAGCCATCAAATATACGAACCACTGATTATCCGCGATCACACCGGCAAACTTGAACCAGCCCTTGCCACGTCCTGGCGGCAGGAAATCAATCCGCTGGTGTGGACATTTCAGCTACGCGATCAAGTCCCATTCCACGACGGACAACCGCTGACCGCTGAAGATGTCATATTCTCGCTTGAGCGCGCCTTATCGCCGACTTCTGATTTGCGCACCCGCTTGCAGGGCGTTCAGTCTTTCAAAGTCGCGGCAGCCGGTCGGATCGAGATCACAACACACGTTGCCGACCCCCTCCTTCCCATCCGGCTGACTGACATTTTCGTAATGAGCAAGGCCTGGGCCGAGGCAAACGGCGCGGCAAAACCGCAAGACCTGCGCGCCGGCGAGGATACGTTTGCAGCGACACACACCAACGGAACCGGCCCCTACAAACTTGTCTCTCGCGAACCTGGCAAGACAACCAAGCTCACGCGCCACGACAACTATTGGGGCTGGCGCGACACCGACCTCTCCAATCGCATTGCCGACATCATTTATCGACCGATCCCAGCCGACAAGGATCGCATTACCGATCTGCTCAGTGGCGCCATCGACTTCGTCCAAGACGTTCCAATTACCGACCTAGAAGTCCTTCGGCAGGCACCTGATCTTAAACTGAGTGTCGGCCCGGAAAATCGCGTCATATTTCTTGGGCTATCGGTCAAGCCCACAATCAACGGCCAACCCAATCCCCTAACGAAATTGGACGCCCGAGAAGCCATCGCGATTGCCGTCGACCGCCTCGCAATCCAAAATACGGTGATGCACGGTCAGTCCATTCCAACCGCCGTGCTGGCCCCACCAGGTATCAACGGCTTCCCATCCGATCTCGACGACATCCCACCACGCGATCTCGACCAGGCGCGGAAATTGCTGAAATCAGCAGCTGTTCCGGAAGGTTTCGCGCTGAACCTCGATTGCCCGAACAATCGCTACGTCAACGATGCCGCGATCTGCAAAGCGATCTCGGAACAAATGGCCCAAATCGGCCTCAAAGTAACGCCGGTGCTGCGGCCCAAGGGCGCGCACTTCCAAACGGTCCGCTCTGGAAAGTCGCAGTTTTTTCTGCTCGGTTGGGGCGTGCCGACATTCGACAGTGCCTACATCTTTACCAACCTGTTCCACACCGCTTCTCAGCGCATTGGCACTTGGAATGGTACTGGCTTCTCAGCGCCTGAACTCGACAAGCGCATCGCTAATCTTTCGAAGCTTAATGAACCTGGAGCCCGCGCCCGCTCAATGTACTACATCTGGCAAAGCGCCAGGGAGGCACGGATTTACATACCTCTCCACGTGCAGACTTTGATGTACGCGATGCGCCAAGGCATCTCGATACCGGTCGATATTTCCAACGTGCCGAAGCTGAAGCACGCGACGATCACACCCGATCCGGACACAGAAAAATCTCAATAGAGCAACGGTCAAGAGCTATACGACTTGCGGACCGCGCCCAATGGCGGCAATGCCTGTGCGCGAAACTTCGGCCAATCCCAGCTCGGTCATAATACCAATGAAGCGATCAACGTCGACCGAGCGACCGGTTAGCTGAAAAACAAAATGCTCAGTCGATGCATCAATAACTTCGGCACGAAAGATCTCCGCCAACCGAAGCGCTTCAATTCGATGCTCACCTTTGCCAACGACTTTGATCAACGCCAGTTCACGCTCAAGCGACTCGCCTGACAACGTCAAATCCGTGACGGTGTGGATCGGCACCATCCGCTCCAGCTGATGCTTAATCTGCTGGATCACCGACGGCGTACCAAGTGTCTTGATCGTAATCCGAGACATGTGCTTTTCATGTTCGGTTTCAGTGACCGTCAGCGAATCTATGTTGTAACCGCGCCCTGAAAACAAACCAATAACACGGGCCAGGACACCCGGCTCATTGTCCACCATGATGGACAGCGTTCGGGAAACAACAGGCTGGTCCAATATCGGATCCGGGTAATGAGATTGCGTCGGTGCATTCGCCATGATTTATTTCTTTCCTATGAGCGCCCAGAACGTAGAGCTTTGCTCAATAATTTCAGTTAACCGGCAAGATGTGGCCGCAGGTTCTCGATTGCCGGTTCATCAACTTCGTCCTCCGCAACGATCCACTCTTCCTTGAGTGCCGCGCCAAACCAGGTTTGAAAGGCTTCACAGCCAAGCAACGCATCAATGTAAGTTCGCGTTACCCCATCTACCTCTATGTCGTAGGTATCGAGCCGCGTCATCAAAGGCGCATACATCGCATCAGCAGCTGAGAACGCACCGTACAAAAACGGCCCAGCGCCTAGTTGTCCAAATCGCGTACGCGCCTCACCCACGATGGCACACGCCCGCTTTGCATCGCGCGTAACGTCCTCTCCGCGATCACGACGCGCAAAGCGCTTGCCCAAATTCATCGGACAAACAGATCGCAATCCCGAAAATCCCGCATGCATCTCTGACGAAATAGAACGTGCATGAGCCCGCGCCGCCACGTCGACAGGCCATACGGCGTTCTCAGGGAATTTTTCAGCGACATACTCGATGATCGCCAATGTTTCCCAAACCTTGATGTCACCATCAACAAGCACCGGCACGAGACCCGCATCAGACACTTCGGCGACACGCGCCTTAAACGCTTCATCGAACAATGGAATGACGGTCTCGTCGAATGAGATCCCGCACCCTGTCATTGCCAACCAAGGCCGCAGCGACCACGACGAATAGAGCTTATTTCCGATGTAGAGATACATTATCTCTCTCCCGTCGCCGACTAAACCAAGGCTTTGCCTTCATCGCTGATCGCGCTGCCAATGTCCTCGTCTGAGACCTCTTCGCCAAGCAGCATTTCATTGTGCGCCTTGCCCGATGGGATCATTGGGAAGCAATTGGTGAGGCTGGCCACCCGGCAATCAAACAATACGGGACCGTCAATTTCGATCATCTCATTAATCGCAGCATCAAGGTTGGCCGGATCTTCGCAACGGATGCCATGCCCGCCATACGCCTCAGCAAGCTTCACGAAATCAGGCAGAGACTCGGTATAGGTCTCGGATAGTCGGTTGCCATGCAAGAGCTGCTGCCATTGCCGTACCATCCCCATGTACTGGTTGTTGAGAATGAAAACTTTGACTGGCAGATGATACTGAATGGCAGTCGACATCTCCTGAATGTTCATCAGGATCGAGGCGTCGCCGGCAATATCAATACAAAGCGATTTTGGATGCGCTACCTGCGCGCCGATCGCAGCCGGCAAACCGTAGCCCATCGTGCCAAGTCCACCCGACGTCAACCAGCGGTTCGGTTCTTCGAAGTGATAAAATTGCGCCGCCCACATCTGGTGCTGGCCGACCTCAGTCGAGATGTACGTATCGTGATCTTTGGTCAGCTCATAGAGCCGCTCAATCGCATACTGAGGCATGATGAAATCGCTAGACGGCTTGTACGCCAGAGACTTGCGCTCACGCCACGTATCGATCTGCTTCCACCAGGCTTTGTGGGCGGCTTTATCAACCTGCGGTGCGCTCGACTTCCAAACCCGCAGCAAATCTTCCATCACATGCGTCGCATCGCCAACGATGGGGACGTCAGCCCGCACGTTCTTACCGATCGACGATGGGTCGATATCGATGTGGATGCGTTTCGAGTCTGGCGAAAACGCATCAAGTCGGCCCGTGATCCGGTCATCGAAGCGCGCACCAATGCAGACCATCACGTCACAGTCGTGCATTGCCATGTTGGATTCGTACGTGCCATGCATGCCAAGCATGCCAAGCCAGTTCTTTTCATGCGCCGGATAAGCCCCAAGCCCCATCAGCGTCGATGTCACCGGGAACCCCGTCGTTCGAACCAATTCACGCAGTAACTGCGACGCCTTCGGTCCCGAATTGATAATTCCGCCGCCTGTATAGAACAGCGGTTTTTTCGCCTTCGACATCAGCTCAATTGCATCAAGAATGCTCTTGTCGGAGCCCTTCAACTGCGGCTGATATGTCTTGTGTTGTATGTTCGACGGACCAACATAATTGCCGGTCGCGAATTGAACGTCTTTTGGAATGTCGACGACAACCGGACCTGGCCGACCGGAACGCGCAACATAGAACGCCTCGTGCATCACACGCGCCAGATCGTTTGGGTCTTTGACCAAGTAGTTGTGCTTCGTGCATGACCGCGTGATGCCAACCGTATCGCACTCCTGGAATGCATCCGAGCCGATCAAATGGGTCGGAACCTGACCGGTAATGCAAACCAGCGGAATTGAATCCATTAAGGCATCAGCTAGACCGGTGACCGCATTGGTCGCGCCTGGACCAGACGTCACGAGCACAACGCCAACCTTGCCGGTCGAGCGCGCATATCCCTCGGCTGCATGCACCGCGCCGCCTTCTTGGCGCACAAGTATATGCCGAACCTTGTCCTGCTGGAACATCTCGTCATAGATCGGCAGGACGGCGCCACCGGGATAACCGAATACAACCTCAGCGCCCTGATCCGTCAGAGCCTGCAAAACCATTTCCGCGCCAGTCATCGTGCGAGCCATCTGCACATCTCCCAATCAAAAACGGCGCGCGCCACCGAATCGCCGCGCCAATCTGAATGCCGTTCTACGCCTCAATCATTGATGATCAACTTAATATTACATCAATGACATCATTTCTTTCCATACATTTCAAATTTATAGATTTCCACGACATCATATTACGCCGAAGCCAAGTCAATTGCCTTTTCGCATACTGCCGCGTTTCGGTCTGACCGCGATCTACCGCTTCCGCCAGATCGCATTCACCGTCGAGATAGCGCATCAACGGGGCCACACCGAGCGCGCGCATCACAGGAAGGGATGTCTCAAGCTGCATCGCCTGCAAGCGTGAGACCTCAAACAACGCACCGCCATCGATCATCTGTTTGAACCTGAGGTCACAGCGACGATACAAGTCTTCGCGGTCCATCTCCACAACGACCTTGATACACTGCGCCTCGTCCAAAACCGGCGTGCCAGGCAAGCTCTGCCAGTGGCTCAGAGATCGCCCAGTGCTCTCGATCACTTCCAAGGCCCGAACCAAACGCTGCATATCCGTTGGCATCAACCGGTTCGCCATTTCAGCGTCACGGGCTCTCAACGCGGCATGCAGCGCTGCTGCTCCGTCCAACGCTGCAACGTCACGCCATCTCGTACGAACATCAGGATCAATCGCTGGCACCGGCGACAGTCCCTCCAGCAAACCCCTGAAGTAGAGACCTGTGCCACCGGCGAAAACCGGGACTTTATCGCGCGCGCGCGCGGCTTCCGCGTGAACTTTGGCATCAGCGATATAGCGCCCGACGGAGTACACATCTGCGGCGCCAACAAAGCCGTACAGCTCATGCGCGACATCTTGCATCTCACCGTCCTGCGGCCGGGCTGTCAGGACGCTCAAATCACGATAGACCTGCATGCTGTCAGTATTGATCACGACCCCATCGACGGCTTTCGCAACCTCGACCGCCAGGCCCGATTTGCCGCTCGCCGTCGCGCCCGCGATGAGTATTGCCTGAGGTTTGCTTGACACCCCATATCCTTCTTGTTGTGCCGACGTCTCGAATGACGTACCGCAGGGTCGGTGCGGCAACCGTTGCTGCCCCGGTGACAAACGTCCCAAGTCGCATACGTCCCAAGTAACATACGTCCCAAGCCCGCACGAGCCCGTCATGTCACATGCAGCCCTTGTCCTCACGGCACCGTTGCTGAACGAGGAACATATCGCAGCGGTCAGAGCCGTTTTGCCGGCCTCAAATGCCGGAGCGCCTGATATCCTGGGTATGGACCGCGCCTGCGAATGGCACCTCGATGCGTCTCCTGCCGAGTTGAGCGCGCAGCTTAGCGCCACCCGAACTGCACTGAAGGCCCATCCAGTCGACATCAATCTCATTGCGATCGATGCGCATCGCCGCAAGCGCCTCCTCATCGCAGATATGGATTCCACCATCATCGAGCAAGAGTGCATCGATGAGATAGCTGATTTCGCCGGCTGCGGTGCCGAAGTGGCCGCCATTACAGAACGCGCGATGCGGGGCGAACTCGATTTCGACGAAGCATTACGCGTCCGTGTTGGCCTTCTTGCAGGTCTCCACACAACAGCCCTGGAGCGCGTCATTAGCGAGCGCCTGACTGTGACGCCGGGCGCCAAAACGCTTGTCGCGACCATGGCTGCCAACAACGCCTTATGCGCGCTCGTATCGGGCGGCTTCACGTTCTTCACGAGCCGCATTGCAGAGACCGTCGGATTCCACGAAAATCGAGCCAACACGCTTGAAATGGCGGATGGCAAGCTAACCGGCCGGCCGGTGCCACCGATCCTGGGCCGTCAGGCCAAATTGGATGCCCTCAACGAGTTTTGTCAAACCCGCGCCATTCCGCTGGCGTCAACACTGGCCGTCGGCGATGGCGCCAATGACCTCGCGATGATCAAAGCAGCCGGCCTCGGAATCGCATATCACGCCAAGCCGATCGTTGCAGCCGAAGCGGACGCAGAACTCAACCACAGTGACCTCACGGCGCTGCTGTATCTGCAGGGCTACCATCAATCCGAATTCATCTGCTAATTAACACCATAAACCTTCGTTCGAACCATCACTGGATCCTACATGTCGACTGCAATTATCAGCCTCATTGGTGGCTTCATACTTCTCATCATCGGTGGTGAGCTGTTGGTGCGTGGCGCGGTCCGAACCGCCGAACGACTTGGCGTATCGCCCCTGCTGATCGGTCTGACGTTGGTTGGCTTCGGCACATCCGCACCAGAAATGGCCATTTCCATTCAAGCCGCCATGGAAGGGTCGCCCGGCATCGCAATCGGCAATTTTGTCGGCTCCAGCATCTCCAACATTCTCCTCATCTTAGGGGCAGCAGCATTGCTATCACCGATCGCGATCTCATCGGCAGCGCTCAACCGCGATGGTACATTCGTACTGATCACCGCTGTTATCTTCGCCGTTGTCAGCTTGCTGTTGCCATACAATCAATACGTCGGCTGGTGTTTCATCGCCCTGCTTGGCACCTACCTTACGTACGCCTGGCGCCAGGAACGCGTTGTAACCGGCGAAGGGCACACCAGCGCCTACGAAATGGCTGAAGGTTTCAGTCAGATGCGCGACGAACCGGGGCGCGGCTGGATGTCCCCCAAAATCCAGCGCAAGGCCGTCATCATTGTTCCCTTGATGCTCGCCTGCGTCGGCCTCGTCGGCATCATTCTCGGTGGCCGGCTGCTCGTTGACGGCGCCGTATCCATCGCCAAGGATTTCGGTATCTCCGAAACCGTGATTGGCCTGACCATCGTCGCTGTTGGCACGTCAATGCCCGAGCTCATCACGTCGGTGGTTGCAGCCGCCCGTGGTCAGCCATCTGTCGCCGTCGGCACAATCCTTGGTTCCAACATTTACAATATCTTGGGCGTTGGTGGCATTACGGCAATTCTGGCGCCGACCACAGTCCCGACCCAAATCGTGCAGTACGACAATCTGGTCATGGTTGCCGCCGCGCTGCTGTTGCTGCTGTTCGCCCGCACGGGGTTCCGCATCACACGCATCGAAGGCTCACTGCTGCTCGCATGCTACGTCGCCTACATCTGGACGCTCTGGCCGCAATAGATCTTATTTCGAACGCTCCCTCCCGCAAGCTGCGCAATAACTTGCCTCTGGAGTTCGCAAAGGGATGCCACAAACATGACAGGGCGGACCGAGCAAGCCTATCCGATGATGCCAGAGTGCTTGCGGGTTGGTCTCTTTGAAACCCGTCAGTTGTTCATAAATCTCCAGCGCACGTTGATAGTGCGTAGCGTATGTGTCACATCCCGGAAGGTAGTTTGGCTGTTTCCAGAACAGCTCTGGTTTGATTTTGTGCCATTCTTTCATCGTCTGCAAGGGCGTCTTACTGCCCAAGGCTGATTGAGGAAGCTGCTGATTGTAGAGCCACAC
>CAJQQK010000220.1 GCA_905480435.1 uncultured Hyphomicrobiaceae bacterium
CAGACGTGGCGCCGATTGAAAGGAAGAAACCACTTGCCCAAAATCATCGAGGGCGTCAAATTCTCTGACGGCATCGAAGTGACTGAGCCGACACGAAACGCCGCCTGATCAGCCCGTCACCCAAATTGCGGCATAGCTCGATAGTCATTCGTGTCGACGTCTCGTCACGCCTTTGCCGCGTTTGTAAGACGAACTACGAACTGAGCGCGATCCATATCAGGTGTGTCGCAAACATGATTCGACTTCAGTGCGCGCAGACGCCATCCGGATAACGCCGAGCCATGACGACGAAATCACCATTCTCGCTGCTCGCGCCATTCATCATCGGCACATTTGTGGCAATCAACTCACAAACTGCGATGGCTCAAGGTGTGCTAATCGAGAACAAAACGGCTGTATTCTCAGCGCTTGATAAAGTAACGGCCCGGATCTCGAAAATCGAGATCGCCCTAAATGAAACAGTTCAATTCGGATCTCTCAAAGTAACACCGCGCGTTTGCTACTCGCGGCCGGCAACGGAACGCCCGAAAACAACAACATTCGTCGAGATTCAGGAAGTTCAACTAGACGGTAAAGAGCAAAAAATCTTTTCCGGATGGATGTTCGCCGAAAGCCCGGCACTCAACGCCGTCGAGCATCCGGTGTTCGACGTATGGTTGAGCAACTGCAAAGGTGGTGCCGAACCGGAAGTTGCGCGCGCGCGCCCATCTGCACGAAATGGTGTGCCGACACGCGCGCGCCGTTCGCGCCGTCGTCGCGTGCGCCGCTAACCAATCTTCTCCAGCAAATGCGCCCCACGCACAATCTCAACAATCGTCTCTGGCGCTGTATTGATAGCAAGTGCTGAAAAATCCACATCTTTCTCAAGGGCTTGGGCTAATCGCTCGTGAAAGGTCGCTCGGCTAATCTCTTCAGTGCCGAATTGCGCAAGATGCCCCGTAAGAAACTGGGTATCTAGCAATTCGAACCCACCGTAAATCAATCGAGCGCACAAATAGATCAACGCAACCTTCGAGGCATCAGTCTCAGTTGAAAACATGCTTTCACCGAAGAACGCCCCCTTTAGCCCCACGCCGTAAAGCCCGCCGACCAAGCGTTCATCGCGATACACTTCAACTGTGTGGCAATATCCTGACGCAAACAACTCACCATACAATCCACGAATACGACCGTTGATCCACGTCGATGTGCGCCCCGCACGAGGCGCCGCACACTGATCGATCACAGCTTCAAAATCGTGGTCGACACGAACATGGAAGCGTCCTTGTCGGATCGTGCGCGCCAAACGTCGTGGTAACCGCACTCCGTTGAGTGGAAGCGCGCCGCGAAATTCAGGGTCGATCCAATGGAGCTCGGCACTCTCTGCGCTCTCAGCCATCGGAAAGATGCCGCACGAATAAGCTTTCAGCAGAACCTTGGCTGAAACTTCAAACACCGGTTGCTCGTGTGAGGTCATGGGGTGGATGCCAGAAATGTTGCTCGATCCCGCAACAATAGCCCAATTGAGTAAATTCTTACGGCTAAGTCAGTTCGGCACTTGCACTAGGACAGTTACTCAGACGATGTAGGTTCGTCGCTGGACAAATAATTCTCCAGCCAGTGGATGTCATACATGCCGTTTGCAATATCTTACTGAGCCAGCAATTCGGAAAACAACGGTATCGTCGTATCGATGCCATCAATGACGAATTCTGACAAACAGCGCCGCAATCGCATTAAACACTCATTTCGCGTCTTGCCATGCACGATCAACTTACCGATCAAACTGTCGTAATACGGTGGTATCCGGTACCCTTGGTAGGCTCCAGAATCGACACGTACGCCCAATCCACCTGGTGGATGCCAGTACGTAATCTCACCGGGCGATGGCCGAAAAGTCCTCGGGTGCTCGGCGTTGATGCGGCACTCGATTGCATGCCCCGAAAACGAAATGTCGTCTTGAGTAATACTCAGATTGGCGCCTGACGCGATCCGGATCTGCTCAATCACAAGATCCAACCCGGTAATCATCTCGGTTACCGGATGCTCCACCTGCAATCGGGTATTCATTTCGATAAAGTAGAACTCGCCGTTCTCATATAGGAACTCGACCGTACCCGCGCCTCGATAGCACATGGCGCTCATGGCATCTGACACCACTTTGCCGATCTTCGCGCGCGCTTCGTCATTCAGCGCTGGCGATGGAGCTTCTTCCAGCACCTTTTGATGGCGCCGTTGCAATGAACAATCGCGTTCACCAAGGTGGATCGCACCACCCCGGCCGTCGCCGAACACCTGAATTTCGATATGACGCGGTTTTTGTAGATACTTCTCAATATAAACGGTGTCGTCACCAAACGCAGCCTTGGCTTCAGAACGGGCCGTCAAAAACGCGTCCTCAATCTCGGCTTCACTCTTTGCGACCTTCATGCCCCGGCCGCCACCGCCAGACGCAGCTTTGATCAGTACGGGATAACCCATCGCACTCGCAACTGACTGCGCTTCAACAACCGAATCCACACCACCATCGGAACCCGGCACAACAGGAATACCAAGGCGCTTAACCGTTTCTTTGGCGGCAATCTTATCGCCCATCGTGCGGATATGTTCTGACGTCGGGCCGATAAACGTGATGCCATGATCTTCAAGGATTTCAGCAAAACGAGCGTTTTCCGACAGAAAACCATATCCGGGATGAATGGCATCTGCACCCGTGATCTCACACGCAGCCAACAGGCTCGGAATATTGAGATAACTATCTGTCGCCCTGGGAGGCCCAATGCACACGCTCTCGTCGGCGAGCCGCACATGCATTGCGTCTGCATCCGCCGTCGAATGCACCGCTACTGTCGCAATGCCCAACTCCTTACACGCGCGCTGAATTCTCAGCGCGATCTCGCCACGGTTGGCGATCAGGATTTTGTCGAACATCTCCATGTTACGCTCGGCTGAGGCCGCGCCACGACCGATCCGCGTCTGAACGGATGGATTTATGACGTATGGCGGTTAAAACTTCTGAAAATGCTGATAACCCGCTGAGGTCTGCACAGTCTATTTCCAGCACTGTCAATTCCCAGCCTGCCTATTCAATGACAACAAGCGGCTCACCGAACTCGACGGGTTGATTGTCTTCGACGAATACCTCCTTGACCGTCCCTGAACGCGGCGCTGGGATATGGTTCATGGTCTTCATCGCTTCGATAATAACCAGCGTTTGCCCTTCACTCACCACAGTGCCAATATCCACGAAATTGGCAGCCCCTGGCTCCGGTCCCCGATAAGCCGTGCCAACCATCGGTGATTTAACTGCGCCCGGATGCGCAGCTGCATCGGATGGCGCAACCGCAGCTGCTTCTGCAACCCGCGGGGCAACAGTCGCCCCGGCAGAGGCTGGTACAAAGGCTGTGGCCTGCACAGCCCGCGCTACCCGCACCTTCAGTCCGGATTTTTCGATCTCAATTTCGCTCAATCCCGTCTCGTCGAGCAATTCGGCAAGCTCACGAATGAGCACCTGCTCCCGTGACGGCGCGCTATCTGTGTTGTCTTTTGCCATATACTACTTGTTCGCATTAAGGGCCCAGTATCGCCCAGCCGAGTTAAACCAGGAACAGAGCATATCCATTCCTAGTCATCGCTCAATCGCCCGCTTTTTCCAAGCGTTAGCAGTTTTGCAGATGCGAGGGAACCCACGCAGCTGTTGCATTCCGACACGGTAAATTCTTGACCACAAGTCGATCAACCGACAGTTGATTCCTTCCGACCGTCAAACTAGCAGATCTTGCAACCTTCTTTACGGATATCAGTCAGCATGTCCTTCAGACCTGAAGCGGGCACATAGCCAAAGTTAATTCGCGAGTCGACAATAAACCCTGGCGTGCCCTGCATACCCAGCGCTTGCGCAACACGTGTATTCTCTTGGATTGCCTTATCGTATTGCGGTTTCTCCATCTCTGCTTTGAGCGCAGCAACATCAATCCCGACACTTTTGGCGATGTCAAAAGTGTTTTCCGTTGTCACTTGCTTCTGCTTCATCAAAGCCGTGTGAAATTCCCAGTATTTATTCTGCTTAATCGAAGCTAACGCAGCTTTCGCGGCAAAGTTCGAATGTTCACCAAATATGGGGAATTCCTTCATCACGACCCGGACGTTTTTATCCTCTTGTGTCAGCTTGACGACTTCTCCCAGCGCCCGCTTACACCACCCACAATTGTAGTCGAAATACTCCACTACCGTGATGTCACCATCAGGATTGCCAAGCACAAAGTCATGCGGCGAGCGGAAGATTGATTTTTTCTCAGTCTTCAACAATGCCGCCTGCTTGCCGGCCTCCTGCACCTTGCGCCGCTTTTCAAGCTCCGCCGAAACTTCAACCAGAACCTCTGGATTGTTCATCAGATACTCACGAACGATCTTTCCGATTTCATCGCGTTGAGTGCCTGAAAACTCGGCGGCACTTGTGGCTGGCTTGTTTGCTGCAGCCAGCTGAATGAGAGACGATTTCCCCTGCAGAGCATCAGCAATCGGCGCTACAGACCCGGCCTGTGTTACCTTCGCAGCATTTTTGTTGGCACTTTCGTCATCGCGCGCACTCGAAGCCTCTCCGCCAATCAGCACATTCAACACAAGCGCTGCACCAAGCAGAACCGGCGCCGCGATCAGCACGCCCTTCGGTTTGGTCAGCATTTGTACAAACGAATTCTGCTCGTGCGACGCCATAACTGTGTCTCCAAAGATGGACATTATCTCGATAACATTAGTGATCGATCAGTGTGATACCGCAAATTAGCGGCATAAATCAGAACGCTGTCCCGGTCGGGCAATTGAACATAGCTAAATTCAAGCCAAATTGACTACTGATCTCGCTTGAAAGTTACAATTTCGTCCATTCTGCGCCAAGTTGGTGAACCTCGCTTTAAGGAGGGCTTTGCTCGTTTAGCAAAAATTTTCGCCTGGCCAAGATTCCCTCCTGCAAAGTGGGACTCCGCAATGGCAGCATCTGCGTCGGGCCTTCTGCCCAAACGATAATACGCATTCGCCAATGACCGATATGCCGCCGGTTTCGGGTCTTCAGCCACCCGGTCGTCGCGGATCGACCGCTTGAGTAATCGCAGCGCCTCCGTAGTTTTCGGTTTGGTTTTCTGCGCCAGAAGAGCGTTGGCAAGCTGGGTGCGGATCAAGGATGAGCCCGGATCGAGCGTCAACGCCTTGCGATAGTCGCGTGCCGCACCAGCTGCCCGCCCCGACCGCATTTGAAAATCGCCGCGAATTTCCCAGAAGTAAGGATACTTGGGTTGTACTCTCAACAACCCATCAATTTGGCTCAAGGCTTTCTCCAGCCCCTGCGTGCCGCCTCGAAAAAAAGTCGCAATCGCCCGCGCATACCGAGCCGGGATCGATTTATCCGTGAGTGGATAGCGATTAAATACCGTTGCCGGAGGTTCAAGATAGCCCGACAACTTGGCCCGCATCATATCATGACGCAGCTGTCGCCTCGGTGAATCTCGCTTCCCGTAATGCGCACTCTTGGTCACGCGCTGCCTCAACAGCGCAACGCGTTGCGCAGCCACCGGATGTGATCGAACAAAAGGATCTTGGTGACGCGCTGAAATAAACTCTTGGCGTTGAAATCGCTCGAATGTTTCAAGCATACCGCGCCCGGATTGGCCGGTGCGATTGAGATAGCGGAGCCCACGTTGATCCGCAGAGGATTCCTGCGCCCGACGCTCGGCCAGTAAAGACCGCATCACCAGTTCGTCCCCTGCCGCAATCGCAGCCGGTCCACCTCCCGCAATCATAGCACCGATCCCTAAAATCTTCATTAGTATCAGTTTCGTTTGATCACGTCGGATTCGCTCCCGCAAAGCCGCCAAATCACCCCCTGCGATATGGCCAGCCTCATGCGCAATGACACCAATGATCTGGTTCGGTGTCTCAGATTGCGTCAGCGCCCCAGTGTGAACATAGACATTTTTGCCGTCCACCACGAACGCATTGAAGATGCCAGAGCGCACGATACGAATCGTAATCCGACCGCCTCCAAGCCCCGCTGCATCGAAAATCGGCGACGCATAATCACTCAACAGGCGCTCGATCTCCCGATCGCGAATCAGCGGAAGGCCTTGGGCCGTAACTGTGCCTGCCAACGCGCATTGCAACGCAGCGAAAACGGCCCATAGCCCTGCCAAGCACCCAAGGTGCCATCGGCCACCAAAGGCATTCTGCTCGAAGCGCGCCCGCTTCTGTATTTCATTTCCGATTATCATCGAACCCTTATCAGTTCACAGGTGCCAGTCGGCTCACAGGTGTCAGTCAGTTCACGAGTGCTAGAGCTGCATCGGGACTAACAAGCCCGCCGTTCCGTGTCCCAGAATTCTACGCGCACCGAACTCCAAGCACTACAATGCGGATATCATGATCTGGACGCGAGGCAGGCTCTTGCAGCAACAATGTGTAAACACTATAACCCACAAACCAGCTTCAGTGCGAATTTAGGGCGAGATCGTGGCGCCGCACGCTGCTGTCGACAAAGGACCGTTAACTTCGTTCTTGTTTGTCGCTTTTGCGGCCGCAAAACCACACAATCACACAATGACCGGCACACCATAACCGGCAAGGCCCAGGAGCCAGTATGAACGACCAACGCCTGAACGCAGCACGTCAGGCCGCTGCGCGCAGCGACATCGCATCATTCATGGTGATGGACGTAATGGCGGCGGCGGCCAAGCGCGAAGCCCAGGGCCATCGTGTCGTCCACCTCGAAGTCGGCCAACCAGCAACCGGCGCGCCAACGGCTGCTCGCGAAGCTGCCAAACACGCTATCGACAACGACAATCTGGGTTACACCTTGGCACTCGGCGAGCCAGTGTTGCGAGAGAAAATAGCAGCACACTACAAAACTGCCTACGGAGTCGATGTCTCGCCTGAACGGGTCGTCGTCACCAGTGGATCAACGGCAGGTTTCGTTCTCACATTTCTGATGCTGTTTGATGCCGGCGACAGCGTCGCGCTGCCCTCCCCCGGTTATCCTTGCTATCGAAACATTTTAACAGCGCTCGGGCAGTCGTATGTGACGTTGGAAACGACCGCGCAAAGTCGTTGGATGCCGACGGTAGAGCAGCTTAGCGGCGCCAGCGATACTCGAGGCCTTCTCATTGCCAGTCCCAGCAATCCGACTGGCACGATGATCGAACCTACACGCATGAAAGCACTCGCCGACCATTGCGATGCCAACAATCAATGGTTGATCTCAGACGAAATCTACCAAGGCCTTACCTACGAAACACCGGCCCAAACCGCCCTCACCCATTCCGATAATGCGATCATCATCAATAGTTTCTCCAAGTACTTTTCCATGACAGGTTGGCGTGTCGGTTGGATGATTGTACCGGAATATTTGGTCGAGACAGCCAAAAGACTCGCGCAGAATATGTACATCTGCGCGCCAGCGATCTCTCAAGCGGCGGCAATAGGTGCATTTGATGCGATCCCGGAACTTGAAGATAACATCGCTCTCTACAAGACAAATCGTGACTTGTTGCTAAACAGCCTACCAGCCGTCGGTTTCACTCAGATCGTACCCGCTGACGGTGCTTTCTACCTTTATGCCGACGTTAGCCAATACACCAACGACAGCCTCGATTTCTCGCAAAAAATGCTTGCCGAAACCGGAGTTGCAGCAACCTCCGGTCTCGACTTCGACGAAACTCGCGGCAGCCGATTTATCCGGTTTTCCTATGCAGGCCCAACTTCGGACATGCATTATGCCATCGAGCGCTTATCGAAATGGCAGCGTCTAAAAGGTTAGCCGCTGACGTCAGCTAACCCATTCTGGCCGTCGCCATCTATTCCGCCGCCTCTGCAGTTTTGAGACCGAATGCATCTGCCAGCAATTCGTAACTCTTGTGGCGCACAGGCTCGTCATAAGCCCACGTTACAACTGCCATCTCTTGAATATTGAGTTCTTTGGCCAAAGCCTCAATGCGCTCCGCCACGCGATCCGGTGTACCCACAAACGCTGCATCTTGCAGCTGTTTCATACGAAACTTCTCGGATTCTGAATAATCATGCGCCATTGCAGTTTGGGGCGACTCAAGCGCTTCGAAAATCCCTCGATCACGCTGCAACCGGAACCGTGCGCGCGGTTGAAAATGGTAGGTCGCCTCCTCTTCCGTCTCTGCACATAGCGCGAAGACACACAACGCACTGTTCGGTTCGGGATGACGTTCGCTCGGCTTATAGGAACTTTGATAAATTTGCATGGCTTGCGCACCAGCCGCACCGTCGGCAAAGAACCACGCGAATGCATACGGCAACCCGAAATGAGCCGCGACCTGCGCACCATAATCGGAGCTACCAAGCAACCAGACTTCCGGAACAGTGTCGCCAGCGGGATAAGCCTTGATAGGACGAAATCGATGTCCTTCCGGCAAGTCTTCACCGGACAGCCAGCACATAATATCACGCACATCATTCGGGAACATCGCCGGCCGTTCGTTCGCCAGGGGATGCAACGCATAAGCCGTACGACCATCCGACCCCGGCGCTCGACCAAGCCCGAGATCAATACGACCTGGTGCAATCGCGTCCAGCACGCGAAACTGTTCAGACACCTTCAATGGCGAGTAATGCGGCAGCATCACGCCAGCACTACCAATGCGAATACGATGCGTTACCTGCCCGATGGCGGCGAGCAGAATTTCCGGCGCCGTACCGACGATGGTCTCATTGCTATGATGTTCGGACACCCAGAACCGCTCAAATCCAAGCCGCTCACAATGCTGCGCCAACGCAATCGTATCGCGAATGGTTTCGCCGTGACTGCGGCCAACACACGCAATTGATTGATCCAAAACGGAAAGTTTCACCATCGCCTTATTCCTTAAAGAGCACATTCCTCATCGGTGATGAGAGGGACGCGTTGCCATCAACCTACACGCGATCGCACCACCACCCACTATGCAACGAACCGTCATTCCCAGCTTGATCCACATGCAAGTCGAAGCAGGAGCTACTTTAGTGCGCCCACGCGTCTCTTGACGGCGCATCCGAGCTCAGCGCTCTATGCGCCCATCACCTGACAATCTCGAAATCTAGATAACTCGAGCAACATTCGCGAGTAAGGACATCTATGCCCAGCAAACTCTTTTCACCCATCAAACTTCGCGGCCTCGAAGTGCCAAACCGCATCGTCGTCGCCCCGATGTGTCAATACTCGGCACATGATGGCACGCCGAACGATTGGCACCTTGTACATCTTGGGCAATTTGCGCTGGGCGGCAGCGGTCTCATTCTGATCGAAGCCTCAGGCGTCGAGCCGGAAGGTCGCATCACACCAGGCTGCACCGGCATTTACTCGGACGCAAATGAAGAAGGCATGGCGCGTGTCATTCATTTCATCCGAAACTACGGTCACGCAAAAATCGGCATTCAGTTCGGCCACGCAGGGCGTAAAGCTTCATCCAACTTACCGTGGAACGGTGGCACATCTCTCTCACCGGATGACGGTGCCTGGCAGGCCGTCGCACCATCAGCAATCCCTTACGCACCCGGTTGGCACACACCAGAAGCACTCGGCGACAACTCGTTCGCCCGCGTAAAACAAGCCTTCGTACAGGCAACCGAACGCTGCATACGGCTCGACTTCGACACGATCGAACTCCACTCCGCGCACGGATATCTGCTCCATCAATTTCTGTCCCCTGTCACAAACCAACGCACCGATCAGTACGGCGGCTCACTCGAAAACCGCATGCGTTTTCCTCTTGAAATATTCGACGCAGTACGGGCTATCTGGCCAGAGTCGAAGCCGCTTGGCGTTCGCTTTTCCGCGCAAGACTGGATCGATGGCGGCTGGAACCTTGAAGAATGCATCGTTTACGCTCAGGAGCTTGAGCGTCGCGGTTGCGACTACTTCGATGTATCGAGTGGTGGTGCGGCTCCCCAGCAGAAGATCGTGTCAACACCGGGCTACCAGATCCGCTTTGCAGCGGCGATCAAGCACGCCACTCAGACCACGGTCATGGCTGTCGGCCGCATCACGCAGGCTCATCAGGCGGAAACCATCTTGCAAAGCGATCAGGCTGACATGATCGCGCTTGCCCGTGGCATGCTCTACGACCCGCGCTGGGCCTGGCACGCAGCGGCTGAACTTGGCGACAATGCAACATTCCCACCGCAATACGCTCGTTCACATCCATCCATGCAAGGACAGCCTGTTCCTGGCAATCCGCCCGCCCCTAAGACGGACTAACTTCCGCGCATTATCCAACGCAAAAAGGCTCAGTCAATGACTGAGCCTTTTTCGAAGATAAAAAACAAAAATTAGTCGTGCGAACGGGGTGGGATGTTCGCATTGTACGGCAAATGCGTTGCCTGATGATGTGTCATCTTCCATTCGTCATCTTCAAGCACAAACAGATTGCTGGCGACGATACGAGTTGCATCAAAGGCTTCAGTGCACAGCACCATCGCTCGACGACCTGTAACAATCACTGACTCGTCGCGAACTGTAACCATCGGCGGTTCAGCGACGACCATCACTTCAAACCAGGACGCCATCACCGCGTCACGGCCCTCAATGCCATCCCAGTTGGGGTGAAAAACCGATACATCATGTTTATGCGCCCATATCTCATCCATTCGCGCATAGTCACCAGACCGGAAAGCCGAATAGAATTCATGATTGACGCGCAATACGTCGTGCTTTGTTTTCATGGGCTGGGCGCTCCCTCACACGCAAGACTAAATGAGTTATAAGAACACAGTTCCAAACCTCTGTCAGCTCTGATTGATGATTGACCATGGCACTGATCGTCGATCGAACACGTAAAAAGGCGTTGCGTCACAAATCGCCCACATCAATGAAACAACCAATTGATCTCACAGTCAAATTGCAGCTTCAGTGCTGATGCTCCAGACAACCTGCGCAATTTGATCGGGCGCAAGTCACCGAAAAGCCCCACGAACATCACTTCGACCGATACGCTCAGACACGAAGTATGTTATCGACCGCATTCTTTACGGTCTGCCGCATCCTATCGCAATGTCAGCAGTCGCACCGGCGCTTTACCGAATGAAGTGCCTTCCATCATTCGGCACTCCATTCCAGAGCAGATATGACCAACCAAACGCCAGCGGAGACCAAGCCAACGCGCGGACTATTCTCGAACGCAACGCTACTTTTGACGCTCACAACGATGTTTTGGGGCGGCAACGCTGTAGCTGGAAAATTCGCGGTTGGCGAAATATCTCCTCTCATCCTGACGGCATTCCGCTGGATAATTGCAACCGTTGTTCTGACTGCCTTTGCCCACCGCCATTTGGCGCGGGATTGGCATATCATCCGACAGCGCCTGCCGTATCTGTTCGCACTTGGTGGCTTCGGATTTGCTGCATTCAACGCCGCGCTTTACACATCGCTCAAGTACACGACGGCGATCAACGTCACGATCCTACAGGCAGCCATGCCGATGTTGATATTCGCTCTAAATTTCTTAATCTTTCGCACTCAGCTCCATTGGGCCCAGGCACTTGGTTATACTGTCACGTTATTCGGCGTACTTCTAACAGCCTCTGGAGGTGATTTCGCACTCCTGGCTGACCTCGCCCTCAACAAAGGCGATGTCCTGATGTTGATCGGAATCGTCATTTATGCTGGCTACTCTGTCGCACTACGCTCACGACCCAACATCCATTGGTTGAGCTTCATCACCGTACTAGTTGGTGCAGCAGCCATAACCTCGATTGTGATTGCCAGCACTGAAATCATCAATGGCACCGTCATCTGGCCAACATCCGTCACAGCCTGGAGCGTCATCCTCTACACAGTCGTCTTTCCCTCTCTCATCGGGCAAGCCATGTATGCGCGCAGTGTCGAACTAATCGGTTCCAATCGAGCCGGCCTTTTCATGAATCTTGTGCCAATATTCGGGTCAATCTTCGCCGTTTTACTACTCGGAGAGACTTTTCACATATATCACGGTCTGGCTCTTGTTCTCGTTGTCGGCGGAATTGCGATCGCTCAGAACCT
Organism: uncultured Hyphomicrobiaceae bacterium; assembly: GCA_905480435.1. Taxonomy (GTDB): domain Bacteria; phylum Pseudomonadota; class Alphaproteobacteria; order Rhizobiales; family Hyphomicrobiaceae; genus CAJQQK01. Next base: position 12,008 of record CAJQQK010000220.1, read on the forward strand.
GACACCAAAAGTCCATTAGATCATCTTTGAAGACGCGAGGACGACCGTCATCGCCAACTCTCTCATCCGCGTGTCCACCGATGGCGCCAACCCGAATGTGCAATCGTCAACAATCACGACCTGTGACACCAGTTCACCCTGTTTGATCCCGCGCCGCTGACAACACTCAGCAGATACCCGGTTCGTCAGTCAAATCGCGCCACAATTAGCCAAAAACTCTGATGACGCCATATTTGTTCAGGATATTGTGAGACTGTGATCAACCTCACTGCCATTTAGATTGCGGCTTGCTTGCAGTGACAGAAAACTAATTGCGCACAGCACCAGGGAGCCAACTGCATGTCACTCAACCAGTCCAACCGGACCCAGACGCGCCCTTTGTTCGCCGTTCCTGTTGTCGCCTGTTTGGCTCTACTCGGGCTGGTCCATTCCTCGGCAACAGCCGCTGGTGACGCGCAAAAGCAAAAAATTCAAACGACGAAGTCAAACGTCACCTCACCCAAGAAAAAAACAAAACCGTCTAAATCAAAGGCGAAACTCGAACTCACAATGGACGGTTTTCTTGATCGGCTCATGATCGCAGAATCAGGTGGCAACAACCAAGCACGAAACTCTTTGTCCACCGCCACGGGCCCGTTTCAATTCATCAAATCCACCTTCTTGTCTGTCATGCAACGCCATTTTCCAGAGCGCGTGGCCAAACTGAGTCCAGCTCAGATCATGGCACTTCGAACCGACCGCTCCGTTGCGCGTGACGCAGCCAAAGCCTACACGCGTGATAACGCAACATACCTCACCGCAGCCGGGCACCAACCAACCTTTCCCCACCTGCGGCTGGCCTTTCTTCTCGGCGCCGGCGGCGCGATCCGTATCATGGATGCAAAACCTGCAACACCACTCGTCAGTCTACTCGGGCGCAGGGTCATCCGAGCAAACCCCTGGATGGCACGACATACAGCGCAGAGCCTTATCGCTCGTTCTGCGCGCGAAGTATCACTCCATCCGACAAGTCTAGCCGGCGCCAAGCCATTTCGCGATCCGGTTACAGGAAAACTGGTGATGCCGGGCCGACGCATATCGAGTGCCCCCAAAATTCGGGTGCGTTGCAACTTGGCACGCCCAAGCTGCAAACGTTGGCTCTCGCTCAAACGTCGGAGCCTTGCGCGTAAATTGGCTCGTAAAAACAAAAAGCGCGTCGCACACACTTCCAAACGTTAGCAAGTCAGTCAGGCGCTTCTATTCCATCAACGGACCATAGGACGAGCGCCGACCCGCGCGAATTCGCCCCAATAATGCTCTAATAATTGCTATGCCCAAGCTAATATATCTAGGCAGCACCCAAACGCGGACAGATCCACACGTACTGCATCAATTTAGCTGCACCAACCTGGCTCTCACATGCTACGCTCGACAGAATTTCGAGCCGTGACAACGAGGTATCGTAATGCTGAAGCTGAGATGTATTCTAGCTCAACTGGTTATCCCAACGGCGGTGCTACTTTCAGCCCCCATAACAGCTGTCGCACAAGAAACGAATTGCAAGCCCGGCGACTTCAACATCATTATCGACGATACCGGCGAATATCTGAGGGCATTCTCATTAAAACGCCGCCCAATACTGCACGAGAAATTCGACCAACTTGCAGCAAAGAAAAAATGGCCGTCCGAGACCGCCATCGACCAAGGCTACCAATTCGCTCAAGACAAAAAGACCGCCGCACTCGACACACGCGCGCGCCAATTACTCATTGAGCTCGACAAAATTGGCGATCGCTCCAATACCGCCGCGATGTGCTCCGATCTGAAACGACTAAAGAGTGTTGCTTTCGAACTTAAAACCGTTACCGAGGCCAAATTCTCGCAAATGATAGCCCGGGTGAACACGGAGCTAACCACAAGTAAGAAAGTCGCAACAGCGAAGCCGCCGCCTACGCGCGCGCCGCTCAAACAACCCAAACCCACGAAACCATCTCCATGGCAAACGAAAACGCAAAGCACACCCGCTCCGCCGCGCGTTGTCATCAATGCACTGCCTCCGCCCGAGCCACTACCCGTCGACACGACATTCTCCGTTAGAGAGATCAGAAAAGCCGGGCGTGGTTTCTTCGGCAGCATTTCCGCTGAACTCGCAAGCGTCATGCAATACACATTCAAGAATTACGGCCAACCAAGCGGCTACATTCTTGGCACCGAAGGCGGCGGAGCCTTCCTCGCAGGACTGAGTTTCGGAAAGGGTCACCTCACCACAAAAACGCACCCGCAACGCAAGGTCTTCTGGCAAGGTCCAACCGTCGGCTACGACCTGGGTCTTCAGGGTAGTCGGGTCATGTTTTTGGTCTACAATCTCAAAAGACCAGAACAGATATTCAAGCGCTATGCCGGAATCGGCGGCTCAGCCTACGTCGTAGGCGGCGTTGGCTTGACTTATCACAAGCGAGGCAAGATCGTGCTGGCACCAATCCGAACCGGCCTCGGACTGCGCCTTGGTGCCAACATCGGCTATTTGAAATTCACGCCCAAATTCAGCATCAATCCATTCTAAAGCACGTCGCCTTTAATAGGATCCTTAAATCGCCCGAAGGTTGGGCGTTTCAAGGCGCATTGTGAATCCGTTAAAACGCGACATGCTGTAGATCAAGCGGGTCGTCCACCATCCAAGCCCAAACTTCCAAGTCCCGGAGCAAACTACGTGCAACTAATCGAAACAGTCGCCGGCCTCAATGGCAGAAATCTGGAACGCTTGGGACAAGGTCTAGAATTGACGCCCGAAGCCACTGCCGACGTGTTGCGCGCTGTCATGCCGGAACTCAGACGCAACATGGAGCGCGAAACGCTTTCGCGCGGCGGCCTCGCACAACTCATTCAACGCCTTGGCTGTCAGGCGACACGACAAACTGACCCTCTGACGCCATGAGGAAGTGACCCTCTTGGCGAGTTATCCAGAGGGAACTTTCATGGAACAGACGCAACACAATGCATCCTGCACGGCCTTGAGGGCATTGCGGGGTGATGA
>CAJQQK010000221.1 GCA_905480435.1 uncultured Hyphomicrobiaceae bacterium
ATTGCCTCTGGCTGGCGCAGCGGGATGACTGTAGGGTTCGACATAGGCGTATCGCTCCTCTGGAGTTTATGGCTGGTCTCGATAACCGCCACGATACGTCACCTCTCTCAGATTCTGTCACCCAATTTCGGTCATAGCTCAGACCAGCAGCCGCCATGAAATCCTGATCCCCGGTCGCAATGAGGCGGTTATTGGGTATGGTCTTGAGAAACAGGCTGCTGCGGCCGAAGTGGTCAGCTAATCAAGTGATCGGCTCCCAGTTGGTCGGATTCTATGACGCGTTTATAGGATGAGCGCCGCGGTGGTAGCTTGGCCCTGCGTGATGTGCGCTGTGCCCGAGAACCGTTGAGTTCCAGTCCCGTGACATCACCCAAACCAGTCGATCTGCCGATTTCCAAGATCGAATTCATTGCGCTTGCTGCGTTCCTGACCTGTCTCACGGCATTGTCGATCGACATTTTGCTGCCTGTTTTGCCAGAGCTCGCAAGGGGATTGAGGCTCACCAACCCAAATGACCAGCAGTGGGTGATTACCAGCTACCTCGGCGGACTGGTGATCGGTCAAATCTTCGTTGGCTCGGTTTCAGATCGGCTCGGCCGGCTGCCAATCTTGTTTGCCGGACTCGCTCTATTTATCGCTGGCGCAGCAGTGGCGAGCCTGACGGGATCGTTCGAAGCTTTGCTAATCGCTCGAGTGCTGCAGGGAATGGGTGGTGCGGCACCACGTATCGTGGTGATGGCGGTCGTGCGCGATCTCTTCGAAGGTCGCCAAATGGCGCGCACCATGTCGCTTGTCATGACGACGTTCATCATGGTGCCCATCTTCGCGCCGGCAGTTGGGCAGCTCTTGGGTTTCGTGTGGGGATGGCGTGCACCCATCATGCTACTCGCGGTTTTCGGAGTTTTGGCCACGCTGTGGGCTTGGATACGTTTGCCCGAGACCTCGCCGCACCATCGGGCTGACGCCATAGAGATGGCAGATGATGTTGGCTCTCGGTTGACGCTGTTGCAAGCGGTGCTTGCCGTTTGCCGGACGCGCATGGCGGTCGGTTACGTCATCGCCAACGGATTTATGTTCTCGTGCCTGATGTCTTACATCCTAAGTGCACAGCAAATATTCGTGGATGTTTATCAGCTCGGAGGAATGTTTCCACTGGCCTTCGGGTCGATCGCCGTCGGGGTGGCAATTGCTGGAATTGTTAACTCGCGGATCGTGGTGCGGCTGGGCATGCGTTACGTATCACACCGGGCGCTGGTTGCATTTTTGGTGGTGGCTATCGTCATGGCACTCCTGAGCCTGGCATATGCAGGCCGCCCGCCATTCTGGATACTGTGGACCGGGCTTTGGATGCAGTTCTTCTTCTTTGGCTTGATTGTATCGAATTTTAACGCACTCGCCATGGAACCGCTCGGGCATGTGGCAGGCACCGCATCATCGATGATGGGAACCTATACAACACTGTGTGGTGCATTTTTTGGAACGCTCATCGGGCAGGCTTTCAATATGACGGCCTTGCCGATGAATATTGGTTTTGCGGTCTTTTCACTGGCCGCTTTCATCATTGTGTTGATGACCGAGCGCGGGAATGTCTTTCGCCGGTGAGTCACTGCGCGATTTCAGCTTGTATGCTTGCGTGTAACGCGCGGCTGCGATACGAGAAATCAAGACTCTACCGTTCAACTGTCGCGTGCTTTTCACGCGAGACACTTGGGACCGCTTCATGGTTGACCTCGCCGGCCATTATCTACCCATTGCGATATTCATTGGCGTCGCGCTCTTGATCACTGCAGCGCTGATGATTGCGCCCTTCCTGGTGGCCGTGAACAACCCGGACCCGGAAAAGGTTTCGGCCTACGAGTGCGGCTTCAATGCATTCGATGATGCCCGCATGAAATTCGATGTGCGCTTTTATCTGGTTGCGATCCTGTTCATCATCTTCGACCTTGAGATCGCCTTCTTATTCCCGTGGGCATTGGCCTTCAAGGAAATCGGCGTGTTTGGTTTCTGGTCCATGATGATCTTCCTTGGGGTTCTGACGGTCGGCTTCATCTACGAATGGAAGAAGGGTGGCCTGGAATGGGATTGATCACGACAAATCCGGGCCTCAACTCAGGCCTGAATTCGGGCTTGGTTGCACCATTGTGGGATAAGCCTGGTGAAGGCACCGGCAATGCTGTGAAAGATGGTATTATCAAACCGGGTGACCAGAGTTTCACGATGATTAACAACGAGCTGGCCGATAAAGGCTTCCTTGTTACGACGACCGACGATCTGATCAATTGGGCGCGCACCGGCTCGCTAATGTGGATGACGTTCGGCTTGGCGTGCTGCGCCGTTGAGATGATGCAGGCGTCAATGCCGCGTTACGACGTTGAGCGCTTTGGTTTCGCACCGCGCGCGTCGCCACGCCAATCCGACGTCATGATTGTTGCGGGCACATTGACCAACAAAATGGCGCCGGCTCTGCGCAAGGTCTATGACCAGATGCCGGAGCCACGTTATGTGATTTCTATGGGATCTTGTGCCAACGGCGGTGGGTATTACCATTATTCGTATGCGGTCGTTCGCGGTTGCGACAGGATCGTGCCGGTCGACATCTATGTGCCTGGCTGCCCGCCAAGTGCCGAAGCGCTGGTTTATGGTATCTTGTTGCTGCAAAAGAAAATTCGCCGCATCGGTACGATTGCGCGCTAGCCCACGGGCGGCAGCGCCTAACACCGCATCAGTGCCTGTTTGAGATCGAAAAGGCCTGATCTGAGATCGAAAAAGGAATGCCCGGCGTGATAGTCGATGAAACCGCCCTTGCTGATCTTGCCGAGTTTCTAAGCGGTAAGGCTGCTTCTGCCGTTGTCCGCACAGAGATCTCGTTCGGTGAACTGACGGTCTATGCACATTCCGCAGAGATTATTCCGTTGCTGAAACTGTTGCGCACTGACGCTCGCTGCCGCTTCGAAGTGCTGATCGATATCTGTGGCGTTGACTGGCCAGGCCGCGAAAATCGCTTTGATGTGGTCTATCACCTGCTCTCACCGCGCTTGAACCAGCGAATCCGCTTGAAGATTGAAGCAAACGAGAGCGATCCGATTGAAAGCGCCGTCGGCGTGTTTCCAGCCGCTAATTGGTTTGAGCGAGAAGCCTACGATATGTATGGCATCCTGTTTTCTGGCCATCCGGATCTTCGCCGGATACTGACGGACTATGGCTTCCAAGGTCATCCGCTGCGCAAAGATTTCCCGCTCTCAGGCCACGTTGAGGTCCGCTACGACGACGAAACCAAACGCGTCGTTTACGAACCGGTTCGCCTGACGCAGGAATTCCGCAATTTCGACTTCGAAAGCCCCTGGGAAGGCACCGAGTACATCATCCCAGGCGACGAAAAAGCGTCGGGTGAGCCGACAAAACAGTGACGCCAGCCGATCGTGCTTTGAAATACCGCCAAGTGCCCATCGAGGGTAACCGGGCAAGCCGAACCAATATCCGTCTAGAAGCCTCCCAACGCAGGGTTGCAATCGATCCGATGCCAGAAACAGACATTCGCCAGTTCAATATCAATTTCGGGCCGCAGCATCCGGCAGCACACGGTGTGTTGCGTCTTGTGCTGGAGCTGGATGGTGAGGTCGTCGAGCGTGTCGACCCCCACATCGGCCTCCTGCATCGCGGCACCGAAAAGCTGATCGAGCACAAGACCTACCTGCAGGCAATTGGATATTTCGATCGGCTCGATTACGTCGCGCCGATGAACCAGGAGCACGCGTTCTGCATGGCAGCTGAGCGGCTGCTCGGGCTCGAAATACCAAAGCGCGCGCAGCTGATCCGGGTGCTGTATTCGGAAATCGGCCGTATTCTGTCGCATATTCTGAACGTCACGACCCAAGCCATGGACGTTGGCGCGTTGACGCCGCCACTCTGGGGCTTTGAAGAGCGCGAAAAGTTGATGGTATTCTATGAGCGCGCATCCGGTTCGCGCATGCACGCAAAATATTTCCGGATTGGCGGCGTCCATCAAGATCTGCCGGATGAGCTGGTCCAGGACATTTCGAATTTCTGCGACTACCACCCGAAAGTTCTCGACGACATCGAGACCCTTCTGACCGGCAACCGCATCTTCAAACAGCGCAACGTGGATATCGGCATCATTTCGCTGGATGAATGCTTCCAGTGGGGTTTCTCGGGTGTTCTCGTCCGAGGCTCAGGTGCTGCATGGGATCTCCGCAAGTCGCAGCCTTATGAATGCTATTCTGAGCTAGATTTCGACATTCCGATCGGCAAGAACGGGGACTGCTACGACCGTTATCTAATACGTATGCAGGAAATGCGCGAATCCATAAAGATCATGAAGCAGTGCTGTAATCTTCTGCTGTCAGATGAGGGGCGCGGCCCCATTACGTCCGCGGACCCGAAGGTCGTGCCGCCGAAACGTGATGAAATGAAGCGCTCGATGGAAGGCTTGATCCATCACTTCAAGCTCTACACCGAGGGCGTGCATGTACCAGAAGGCGAAGTGTACTCCTACGTTGAAGCGCCTAAGGGTGAATTTGGCGTCTATCTGGTCTCTGACGGGTCCAACAAACCTTATCGCTGCAAGATCAGAGCGCCTGGCTTCGCCCACCTCCAGGCTATGGACTATATGAACCGCGGTCACTTGCTTGCCGATGTGAGTGCTATATTGGGCTCACTGGACGTCGTTTTTGGCGAAATCGACCGTTAATCGTCCCGCGTTAATAATCTGTTAACTGACAATGTTTCACGTGAGTCAATCTGGCCCGCATTAACTGCGAGGCAGCATGACGCTGGCTGAAGCACAGTTTTTCCGGCAGCGTTGCAAATTAGTTTCAGTTCGCAGGCAAATATGATAGTTTGCGAACAATTGCCGCGCGACCGGAGCTTGCCATGACGAATCTGGATTTACCGTTTTTTGCCGCCGCATTGGCGTTTGGCTGGGGTTTATCGCTGGCGACGTATCGCATTTTTGCGGTGCGTAACGATTGGCCGATGGGCGAGTTGCATGCCAACAAACCTCTGGTGCCGGTGCTGTTAGGCGTCTTTGCGCTCGCAATAGCATTTCTGTTTGCAGCCTTTCGTGCGGCAACGCCGGCCCAAGAAATGGGTGGATGGTGGATCTTGCCAGCCGGCCTGTAGTGGGCATTCTTCTGGACTGGGTTTATGCGGGTTGGTTCACAGGCGTCACTGTTTCTGGCCCCAATCGCGACGTTTGTTCTAGTCACAGCATGGATTAATGAGCGCACGCCGCCGAGTTTCGTGCTCGAGTCGACCTATGAGCCTAACAGCTACACGTCCGGTTCGCGCCGGGACGATGATACTTTTAGAAATAATACCCGGCTGCCATCACGTGGCCCAAGCTCACTTAACGGCTTCCAACAGTCCGGGCGCTAATCGGCGACGCTCCCCAAACTCAAGAATGACCGCTACAAAAACACGCGCGCCGACAGGCTGATTTTAACGCCGAAACGCTTGCATCCTCTTGCCATCCGCCGTAGTTCGATTGGGATCTGTTGCGCCGTGGTTGACACGGGTGTTCTGCTGCCGTGGTTGCACGGCAAAAGTCCGGTTAAACTCGAGCAACGCGCAGCTCATATAGCGAAGAGAGATCGAGCCCATGGCCGTGCGCCGACTGCATTCCGAGCAGCCCGCGACTTTCGAATTCACGCCCGACAATCTTGCCTGGGCGAATGAGACGATCGCAAAATTTCCCGAAGGCAAACAAGCCTCTGCTGTGATTTCGTTGTTATGGCGCGCACAAGAGCAGCACGCTGGATGGTTGCCCGAGCCCGCGATCCGATACGTCGGCGATATGCTGGGGATGCCCTATATCCGCGTTTATGAGATCGCGACCTTCTACACGATGTTCCAATTGGCGCCAGTTGGCGTTGTCGCTCATTTCCAGATCTGCGGCACGACACCGTGCATGCTGCGCGGCTCCGAAGATTTGATTGCGGTGTGTAAGAGCCGCATCTCCCACGAGCCGCATCAGTTATCCGCAGATGGCAAGTTTTCCTGGGAAGAGGTCGAATGTCTCGGTGTCTGTGCCAATGCGCCGATGGTTCAAGTCTGGAAAGATACCTACGAGGACCTGACGCCAGCGCTGTTTGAGCAGGTTATCAATCAGTTCGCCGCGGATACGCCACCAACGCCTGGTTCACAGATCGGCCGTAAGGCATCGAGCCCCGAAGGCGGCCTGACCTCATTGACGGACCCGGCACTTTATTCGGGTGGCAACAAAAACTAAGACGCTGGTTATCGATACCAGTGTCGTTCGCCAGGAATAGTTGGCCCGCATCGGGGCCGAGCTTCAAGGTAGCAACAATGCTCGCTGACAAAGACCGCATCTTCACGAACATATACGGGCTGCACGATGTCAGCCTCAAGGGCGCCATGGCGCGCGGCCAGTGGGATGGCACTAAGCAAATTCTCGAATTTGGCCATGATGAGATTATCGAGCGCGTCAAAGCATCAGGCTTGCGCGGACGCGGCGGGGCTGGCTTCCCGACAGGGCTCAAATGGTCATTCATGCCGAAAGAAGATCCACGGCCATCTTATCTGGTCGTCAATGCGGACGAATCTGAGCCTGGATCGTGCAAAGACCGTGAAATCCTCCGACATGACCCGCATACGCTGGTTGAAGGCTGCCTGATTGCGTCGTTCGCGATGCGAGCGCATGCCTGCTACGTGTATTTCCGCGGCGAATATATCCGCGAACGTGAAGCATTTCAGCGAGCCGTTGACGAAGCCTATGAAGCCGGCCTGATTGGCAAAAACAACAAGAACGGCTGGGATTTCGACCTCTACGTTGCACACGGCGCCGGTGCCTACATTTGCGGTGAAGAAACCGCCTTGCTCGAAAGCCTGGAAGGTAAAAAAGGGCAGCCGCGTATGAAGCCGCCGTTTCCGGCGGGTTCCGGGCTTTATGGCGCCCCGACGACCGTCAATAATGTCGAATCAATTGCCGTGACGCCGACAATCTTGCGCCGTGGCGCCGAATGGTTTGCAGGCCTCGGGATTCCAAACAACACAGGCACCAAGCTTTTCCAAATTTCAGGCCACGTCGAGCGCCCGTGTGTCGTCGAAGAGGAAATGGGTATTCCGATGCGGGAATTGCTCGAACGTCACGCAGGTGGTGTCCGTGGCGGCTGGGATAATCTGCTGGCAGTGATTCCTGGTGGTTCATCGGTGCCGTGCCTTGGTACGGATATGTGTCAGGACATCACGATGGACTTCGACTCGCTGCAGAAGGCGAAGTCGGGGCTTGGCACAGCAGCGGTGATCGTGATGGACAAATCGACCGATATCATCAAGGCAATCGGTCGCCTATCGTATTTCTATAAGCATGAAAGCTGCGGTCAGTGCACACCATGCCGTGAAGGCACGGGCTGGATGTGGCGCGTGATGCAACGCCTGGAGCGCGGGGAAGCCGAAAAGCATGAGATCGATATGCTGTTCGACGTCACCAAGCAGGTTGAAGGGCATACGATCTGCGCGTTGGGCGATGCCGCAGCCTGGCCGATTCAAGGGCTTATCCGCAATTTCCGGCATGTCATTGAAGAGCGAATTGATGCTGCACAGGCGGCAAGGATAGCGGCGGAGTAAGGCTTGTGTCGTTATCAGGATCGGTCGGCAGCGGTGCTTTTGAATTGCTCTATTGGGCCTCCATCCGGCCGCGCGGCGCATGTACGATCGCGGCAACATCTGCGGCTGTTGCTTATTGCGTCAAGTACGACCCGCCCGGCAGCTGGACGCTAGAAATTGGACTTACTTTGTTCTCTGTGATTGCCGGTTACGGCCTGGGCTGGGGATTAAGCCATTGGTTCAGTCACAATCGACCGGCGCGCATCGTGGTCTGTGTGCTTGCGGCGTGTGTCACGCTTGCATCGTTCGCCTGGCTCATATTGGGCGACTGACCAATTTATTGCGCTGAATGCCGTCGCAACGTACTAAAACCTGATCCGACTGCCGATTTACTTGTGTCCGCGCCAAATAGACCGCTTGGGGGCTCTAGCGCGGGGCGCAAACTCATTGTAACAAACTCGCGTACAACGCATCGGACACAGCCAGGCAAACGCCGCTTGGCAACTCGCCCGCTTAGCTCCGAGGAACCGCGACCGGCATGTCGAGAAAACTTCTAATCGACGACGTGGAAATTGAAGTCGAAGACGGCTTGACGCTGCTGCAGGCATGCGAGCTTGCGGGCCGGGAAGTGCCACGTTTCTGCTACCATGAACGCCTGTCGATCGCTGGTAATTGCCGGATGTGCCTCGTGCAGGTCGACGGTATGCCGAAACCCGTCGCCTCATGCGCGATGGGCGTCAATGATTTGCGTCCAACTCGTGATGGCACGCCGAACCGTGTCGACACGCGCACGCCGCTTGTGAAAAAGGCGCGCGAAGGTGTGATGGAATTCCTGCTGATCAACCATCCGCTGGATTGCCCGATTTGCGATCAAGGCGGCGAGTGTGATCTCCAGGATCAGGCGATGGCCTATGGTGGTGGTGGGTCGCGCTACGATGAGAACAAGCGCGCTGTTGATGAGAAGCATCTCGGGCCGCTGATCAAAACGCATATGACGCGCTGCATCCAGTGCACGCGCTGTGTCCGCTTCATGACCGAGATTGCCGGCGTCGAAGAGCTTGGCGCCGCTGGTCGTGGCGAAGATATGGAAATCACGACATATCTCGAAGAAGGTATGCTGTCCGAATTGTCAGCCAATGTCGTCGACCTGTGCCCGGTTGGTGCGCTGACGCATCGGCCTTGGGCCCATAACGCACGGCCATGGGAACTCAGAAAAACCGAATCGATTGATGCGATGGATGCGGTTGGCTCGGCTATTCGTGTCGACACGCGCGGGCGCGAAGTGATGCGCATTCTGCCGCGAACCAACGAAGACGTGAACGAAGAGTGGATTTCCGATAAGACGCGCCATGTTGCGGATGGTCTGCGTACGCAGCGCCTCGATCAACCGTATGTGCGGATCAACGGCAAACTGCAGCCAGCAAGCTGGGACCAGGCACTGGATGCCGTCGCGGATCGATTGACCGCGACACCGGCAAACAACATTGGTGCCATCACTGGTGATCTGGCAGGCTGTGAAGAAGTCTTTGCCCTCAAAGACCTCATGAATCGGCTCGATGTCGTCAATCTCGATTGCCGTGCTGATGGAGAAGCAATCAACGCTGATCATGGCCGTGCGGGTTATCTGTTCAATTCATCGATTGCCGGCTTAGACGAAGCAGACGCGATCCTGCTGATCGGCGCAAACCCACGCACCGAAGCGGCTGTTATGAATGCCCGCATTCTGCTCAGCTGGCGCAACAGCGACCTCAGAATTGGCGTTGTCGGACCTGCCGAAGATCTCGGATATGACTACGACCATATCGGCGCATCTGCAGCCGACCTGGCGCGATTGGCCGATGGATCGCATCCGTTCGCCGAAGTGTTGAAATCAGCTAAGCGCCCAATGGTGATCGTTGGTAGCGCTGCTACAGCGCGCGACGATGGCGCTTCGGTCTATGCAACTGCGGCTCGGATTGCGGATGCTGCAATGGCGGGCAAGGACGCGACTTGGAACGCGTTCAATATTTTGCACACTGCAGCCGGTCGTGTTGGTGCGATGGATCTTGGCTTCCTACCGTCAACCAACGCAGACCAATCAGCCAGCGAACTTGATACGGTGTTCCTGCTTGGCTGCGACGCCCCTTCAATTTCGAATCTGCAAGCCAAGTTCGTGGTTTATCTCGGCACGCACGGCGATATCGGCGCGCATAAAGCAGACGTCATTCTTCCGGGCGCGACTTACACCGAAAAGAGCGTCACGTACGTCAATATGGAAGGCCGCGCACAGTTGACCGCCAAGGCGGCATTTGCACCTGGTGACGCGCGCGAAGACTGGAAGGTTATTCGGGCGCTGTCGGATCGGGTCGACAAGACGTTGCCGTACGACGACCTGGAAGCATTGCGTGCGGCTATGTATGTGGCGGCCCCGCATCTGGCTCAGATTGGGCATCTCACGCCGGCAGATGCCAAGGCGACCGCAAGTCTGGCAAAGAGCGACAATGGTCAACTGTCAGACGCGCCTTTCGAGCCAGCTATCGACGACTTCTATCTTTCGAACCCAATTGCACGGGCATCTGCGGTGATGGCCGAACTGAGTGCCTTGCGGCAGACAGCGACAAAGCGTACCGAGGCAGCGGAATAAGCAACATTACTGCAGCTCTGGTCACGACTGGTCCAACCTGCAGCATATGAAACGGATAAATTGAGCGGGTAATGTGGGAACAGGCTAACGAGATCTGGTGGAGTTATGGTTGGCCCGCGCTAATCATTGTCGGCCAAAGCGTCCTGCTTATGGTCGCGCTACTGTTGATTATTGCCTATCTGTTGCTGATGGACCGCAAGGTCTGGGCAGCCGTCCAGCAACGCCGTGGCCCGAACGTCGTTGGCCCGTTTGGCTTGTTTCAGTCGTTCGCAGATCTTCTGAAATTTGTTCTCAAGGAACCGATTATTCCGTCTGGTGCGGATAAGAGCGTGTTTCTGTTGGCACCTGTCGCGACGACCGTTTGTGCGCTGGCCGCCTGGGCGGTGATCCCGGTCAGTGCCGATGGCTGGGGCACCTGGGTCGTTTCCGACATGAACGTCGGCATTCTCTACATCCTCGCAATCTCGTCGCTCGGCGTGTATGGCGTCATCATGGGCGGCTGGGCGTCGAACTCGAAATATCCATTTATGGGCGCGCTCCGATCCGCGGCTCAGATGGTTTCCTATGAGGTCTCGATTGGCCTCGTGATCGTGACCGTGCTGCTCTGTGTCGGCTCCCTCAACATGACCGACATCGTCAATGCTCAGAAGACCGGGCTTGGGACACAGATGGGGTTCACGCCATCGGCGCTGGACTGGTACTGGCTCGTGCTGCTGCCGATGTTTGTGATCTTCATCATCTCGGCATTGGCGGAAACCAACCGACCACCGTTTGATTTGCCGGAAGCTGAATCCGAACTCGTGGCAGGCTTCATGGTTGAGTATTCCTCGACGCCGTATCTGCTCTTTATGTTGGGCGAATACGTTGCAATCACCACCATGTGCGCGTTGACCACGATCCTGTTCCTGGGGGGCTGGTTGCCGCCGGTCGATATTTGGCCGCTGAACGCGGTGCCAGGCTTGATCTGGTTCCTCGCGAAGATCGTGTTCGTGTTCTTCCTGTTTGCGATGGCGAAGGCGATCGTGCCGCGTTATCGCTATGACCAACTGATGCGTCTGGGTTGGAAAGTGTTCCTGCCGATTTCATTGTTGATGGTGGTTGTGGTGGCAGCCGTTCTGCAGTTTGGTCCGAAGTGGGGAGTGGTATGAGCCCGAACCTCATCGGCGCGATCATTGGATTTGCGGTTGGCTTCATGGGCTTTGTGTTCATCAGGCTCGCGGCATCGCGGGTTGAGAGTAAGGGTGTCGGACCGGAACCTGCAAAGACTGCAAAAATCCTGCGATTGGTCGCGTTTGTCGATCTCGCTATTTTCACTGTGCTTGGTTATTTCGTCGGCCCGATGCTGACGTCTGGTGCCAATTGAACTGAACGAACGAAGGAGTGCCGCGCTATGGGCATTGCCCAAGGCATAAAATCACTGTTCCTGGTGGAGTTCATCTCGGCCTTCTTTTTGGCGATGAAGTATTTCTTCGCCGAGAAAAAGACGTTGAACTACCCGTTCGAGAAGGGCCCGCTGTCGCCGCGCTTTCGCGGTGAGCATGTGTTGCGCCGTTACCCGAACGGCGAGGAACGCTGCATCGCGTGCAAACTGTGCGAAGCGATCTGCCCGGCACAGGCGATTACAATTGAAGCGGGACCACGCCGCAACGACGGCACCCGCCGGACGACACGCTACGACATCGACATGACGAAATGCATCTACTGCGGGCTATGCCAGGAGGCATGTCCCGTCGACGCCATCGTTGAGGGACCGAACTTCGAGTTCGCGACCGAGACCCGTGAAGAACTTTATTACAACAAGGACCGACTGCTCTCGAACGGTGATCGTTGGGAGCGGGAGATCGCACAAAATCTTGCTCTCGATGCAAAATACCGATGATGGCAATGGCTGGTTGAAGCTCTTGTTGTCCCTGTCGGATGATGAGCTCGACCGCTATGGCCAGATTGCAGCCGACCAGCGCCGCATCGAGTGGCAATATGGTTGGGCACAGATGCTGTGCGTCGTCGGCTCGGTCGCATCTGTCGGTTGGTTTGGGCGCGAGTACATGGATGATGGACTGACTTGGCGTGTTGGCGCGATTGCCGGTTTGGCTGCGGCACTGGCTTATTGGCCGTATCGCAAGGCAATTGTTCGGCGCCTATGGGGCAAACATTGCAAGGCTGTTGCGCGGGAAACGGCGCAGCGCCGCGCGAGCCAGGATCAGTAGCTGAGTAACGAACAAGGCGAGGGCGGCATGTCCTGGCATTACTTGAGAGAAATGGACTGAGGCAATGGGCCTGGAAGCGTTCTTTTTCTACATCTTCTCGATCGCGGCGGTGGCGTCTGCGATCCTGGTTATTATTGCGCGCAACCCAGTGCACGCGGTGCTGTTCCTGATCCTCGCGTTCTTCAACGCGGCGGGACTGTTCGTGCTGCTCGGTGCTGAGTTCCTGGCGATGTTGCTGGTGATCGTCTACGTCGGCGCAGTTGCGGTGCTATTCCTGTTTGTCGTGATGATGCTTGACGTTGATTTCGCCGAATTGAGAGCGGGTTTCATCAAGAACGCCGGTCTTGGTGCGATCGTTGGTGGCATCGTGATGTTGGAACTCATCATGGTGCTCGGTTTTCAGAGCTATTCAAGCCAGATCATCGGTAATCCGGCGGCGCCGGCACCGCTTGTCACGGACAACGTCACGAACACTGAAGCGCTCGGGCGCATCCTCTATACGAAGTACATCTTCTTCTTCCAGGTCGCTGGCCTGATCCTGCTGGTTGCGATGATCGGTGCGATTGTCCTGACGTTACGCCACAAGGAAGGTGTCCGTCGGCAGTCGATCGCAGTCCAGGTGGCACGCACGCCAGAAACCGCGATGGAAATTATAAAAGTTGCACCGGGTCAATCAGTGTTCCCGAAAAATGAGGGACCGGCGGAATAATGGAAATTGGAATCGGACATTATCTGACGGTTGCGGCGATGCTGTTTACGATCGGCATCTTTGGCATCTTCCTCAACCGCAAGAACGTGATTGTCATCCTGATGTCGGTTGAGCTGATGCTGCTCGCTGTGAACATCAATCTCGTCGCGTTCTCGTCGTTCAACAAAGATCTCGTGGGCCAAGTGTTTGCCATGATGGTGCTGACCGTCGCCGCTGCCGAAGCAGCCGTCGGTCTGGCGATCATCGTCGTCTATTACCGGAATCGCGGCTCCATCGCGGTCGAAGACATCAACATGATGAAGGGCTGATTGATCTCATGGAGTTCAAGGCAATTGTCTTTCTGCCGCTCATCGGTGCGATCATTGCGGGCTTCTTCGGCCGCCTGATCACGGATCGTGGCGCTGAAATTCTGACGACCGCACTGCTGTTTGTGTCAGCCGCATTGTCGTGGTGGGTATTCAGCCGCGTTGGCTTTGGTGGTGAGACCATCAAGGTGCCCGTCGCGACTTGGTTCACATCCGGTGAATTGGAAGTCGCCTGGTCGCTGCGGATCGATACGTTGACGGCGGTGATGCTGGTCGTGGTGACGACGGTGTCGAGCCTCGTGCATCTTTATTCGATCGGCTACATGCACGAAGACGACGCGCGGGCGCGGTTCTTTGCCTATCTGTCGCTGTTTACATTCGCGATGCTGGCGCTGGTAACGAGCGACAATCTCGTACAGATGTTCTTTGGTTGGGAAGGCGTTGGCCTTGCTAGTTATCTGCTGATCGGATTTTGGTACAAGAAGCCGTCGGCCAATGCAGCTGCGATCAAAGCGTTTGTCGTCAACCGGGTTGGTGACTTTGGTTTTGCGCTTGGCATCTTCGGGTTGTTTGCAATCACGAACTCCGTCAGCTTTGATGTGATCTTTAGCGAAGCACCCAATCTCGTTGGCAAGGAGATGTCGTTCCTTGGCTATCAGGTCGATATCCTGACATGTCTCTGCCTGCTGCTGTTTATGGGTGCGATGGGTAAGTCCGCTCAATTCCTGCTGCACACTTGGCTACCGGATGCGATGGAAGGTCCGACACCCGTGTCAGCACTTATCCACGCGGCAACGATGGTGACGGCCGGTGTGTTTATGGTAGCCCGCCTGTCGCCGGTATTCGAATATGCGCCGACCGCGTTGATGGTGGTGACATTCGTTGGTGCGTTCACGGCATTCTTCGCGGCAACTGTCGGTCTCGTGCAAAACGACATCAAACGCGTTGTCGCGTACTCAACCTGCTCGCAGCTTGGCTACATGTTCGTTGCCTGCGGTGTTGGTGCCTACTCGGTTGCGATCTTCCATCTCTTCACGCATGCGTTCTTTAAGGCGCTGTTGTTCCTCGGCGCCGGTTCCGTGATCCACGCGATGCATCACGAGCAGGACATGCGCAATATGGGCGGGCTCGCACCAAAGATCCGGATTACCTGGGCGATGATGCTGATCGGTACGCTGGCGCTGACTGGCGTTGGTATTCCGCATGTCGGTGGCTTTGCTGGTTTTCACTCGAAGGATGCCATCATTGAGGCAGCTTATGCCGCTCACACGACGTACAACTATGCGTTCTGGATGCTTGTTTTCGCGGCCTTTATGACGTCATTTTATTCGTGGCGCCTGATGTTCATGACGTTCCACGGTAAGACCCGTGCCGAGCCGGATACATTCAAGCATGCCCACGAGAGCCCGATGGTGATGTTGGTGCCGCTGTTTGTATTGGCGCTTGGTGCGGTCGCCTCCGGCTTTGTGTTCAGCGAATACTTCATTGGCCACGACTACAAAGAATTCTGGAACCGTTCGATCCTGCATCTGCCGTCGAAAGATATCCTGCATCACATGCATGAGGCTGTGAAAAAAGCGGAATGGATTGCCTGGGCGCCGTTTATCGCGATGGTCTCTGGCTTCGTGCTCGCATGGCTTTACTACATCAAGATGCCGAGCTTGCCAGCCGCCACGGCCCGTACCTTCAGACCGCTCTACTTGTTCTTCTTGAACAAGTGGCACGTCGATGAGCTTTATGATTGGCTATTCGTCAAACCAGCGATGTGGCTTGGTCGGGTGCTTTGGAAAACGGGTGACGGGCGCATTATCGATGGTCTAGGGCCCGACGGCATCGCAGCTCGTGTCGTTAATATCACAGGGCGCGTGGTGCGCCTGCAGACCGGCTACGTCTACCACTATGCATTCGCCATGATGATCGGTGTCGCGCTGATTGCGACCTACTTTATTTTCCAGGGCGGGGGCTTGCTCAAATGAACCTGACAAGTATCCCAATGCTGTCGATCGTGACGTTCCTGCCGTTGTTCGGCGTCTTCTGGATGATGTTCCTGAGAGACGACGAGAGCGGCAAGCGCAACGCGCGCTGGATTGCGTTCTACGTCACAATGGGCACGTTCCTGCTGTCGCTCTATATCTGCTGGGGACTGTTTGATCCATCCTCGCCGAAATTCCAGCTGGTCGAAGAGGTCAAATGGTTCGGGCCTGTCCAGTACAAGATGGGCGTCGATGGAATTTCGATCCTGTTTGTGGTGCTGACGGCATTGCTGATGCCGCTTTGTATTCTGGCGAGCTGGCATTCAATCCAAGATCGCGTCAAAGAATATATGATCGCGTTTCTTGTGCTCGAGACGCTGATGATCGGCGTGTTCTGTGCGCTGGATATGTTCCTGTTCTACCTGTTCTTCGAAGCCGGCCTCATTCCGATGTTCCTGATCATCGGCATCTGGGGTGGCAAGCGCCGGGTCTATGCGAGCTATAAATTCTTCCTCTATACGCTGCTCGGCTCGGTGTTGATGCTGCTCGCGATGATGGCGATGTTCTGGCATGCCGGCACCACCGACATTGTCAAACTGATGGATGTCAATTTCCCAGCCGACATGCAGTGGTGGCTGTGGATGGCGTTCTTTGCATCGTTCGCCGTCAAGATGCCGATGTGGCCAGTGCACACGTGGCTACCAGATGCACACGTCGAGGCGCCAACGGCTGGCTCGGTGATCCTGGCTGGCATCTTACTGAAAATGGGCGGGTACGGCTTCTTGCGATTCTCGTTGCCGATGTTCCCGCTGGCAAGCCAGGACCTGGCGCCGATGGTCTTTACGCTCTCGGTTATCGCGATCATCTACACGTCGCTGGTCGCGCTCGCGCAGGAGGACGTCAAGAAGCTGATCGCCTACTCATCCGTCGCCCACATGGGCTTCGTGACGATGGGTATTTTTACGGCCACCACACAAGGCGTCGATGGCGCGATCTTCCAGATGTTGAGCCATGGCATTATTTCAGGCGCCTTGTTCCTGTGCGTCGGCGTTGTCTATGACCGCATGCACACGCGCGAGATTTCAGCCTATAGCGGGCTTGCCAATCGTATGCCGATCTACGCGTTCTGCTTCATGGTGTTCACGATGGGCAACGTCGGCCTGCCGGGTACATCCGGGTTTGTCGGCGAATTCCTGACGCTGCTCGGTGCCTTCAAGGTCAACACATGGGTTGCGTTCTTTGCAACCATCGGTGTGATCCTGTCAGCCTGTTATGCGCTCTTCCTCTACCGGCGTATGATGTTTGGTGAAATGGACAAGCCGAAGCTGATGAACATTACTGACATGAACATGCGCGAGATCGCGATCATTGCGCCGTTGGTTGTGCTCACTATTCTATTCGGCATCTATCCAATGCCAGTCTTCGATATCACCGCGGTTTCCGTCAAAAATCTTGTGACCAACTATGAAGCGGCGATCCGCGCTTCCACTGCATTGCTCGCTAACTGACGGTGATCAAACACCGGTGATATAAGTAACCAGGGCTAAGATCTAAGACCATGCCAGAAGAGCTCCAAATCTACGCACCGTTGCTGCCGGAAATCATCCTGGCGCTCGGCGCCATGGCATTGCTGATGTACGGCGTGTTCCGGCCTGAAACCGAGAGCGAGGCCGAGACAGTTGGCTGGCTTGCGATCCTCGTAATGATCGCAGCTGCAATCACGATCGTCTGGTATGGCAACGGCACCGTACGATTGTTCGAAGGCGCGTTTGTCGATGACGCGTTCGCGCGCTTTATGAAGTTGTTGACACTTGGTGGTGGCGCAGTGGCGCTGATGCTGTCGTTTGATGACTTCCGCAACCTGCGCATCATGAAATTCGAATACCCGGTTCTGGTGCTGCTCTCAACCGTTGGCATGATGCTGATGATTTCAGCGGGTGATCTGATTGCGCTTTACGTCGGCCTGGAGCTTTCCAGTCTCGCGCTCTATGTGATTGCCGCCTACCGGCGTGACTCGGTCAAAGCCAGTGAAGCGGGCTTGAAATACTTCGTGTTGGGCGCGCTGTCGTCGGGCATGTTGCTGTATGGCAGTTCGTTGATCTACGGATTTGCCGGATCGACCAACTTCCAGGTGATCGCCAACGCCGCCAAGGGCGCCGAAGTGGCAACCAATCTGTGGCTGATCTTCGGCTTGGTGTTTCTGATGGTCGGGCTAGCATTCAAAGTGTCCGCCGTGCCGTTCCACATGTGGACGCCGGACGTTTATGAAGGTTCTGCGACGCCAGTTACGACATTCTTTGCAACCGCGCCCAAGGTGGCAGCCATGGCGTTGCTGGTGCGTGTAACGGTGGGGGCCTTCCCAGCGATTGCCATGCAGTGGCAACAGATCATCACATTTATTGCGATCGCCTCGATGTTACTTGGCGCGTTTGCAGCCATTGGGCAAACCAACATCAAGCGTTTGATGGCCTATTCATCGATCGCGAACGTCGGCTTTGCGTTGGTGGGGCTCGCCGCGAACTCGGCTGAGGGCACCCAGGCGGTGCTGGTCTATATGGCGATTTACGTCGTCATGACGCTCGGTGTGTTTGCCTGCATCTTGTCGATGCGCCGTGCCGATCAGGCCGTCGAAGAAATCGAAGAGCTTGCAGGATTGGCGCGCAACAATCTGCCAATGGCATTTGCCTTGATGATCCTGATGTTTGCCTTGGCCGGAATACCACCGTTGGTCGGGTTCTTTGGCAAGTATTTCGTGTTTATGGCGGCCGTCAAAGCGGGGCTCTATCCGCTCGCGGTTGTTGGTGTTCTTGCCAGTGTGGTTGGTGCTTACTATTACCTGCGCATCATCAAAGTGATGTTCTTTGATGACTCGAAGGAAAAATTCGAACCGGTCCGCTTTAAAGCGGGCGCGGTGATTGCTGCGGCAGCGTTGATTATGATCTTCGGCGTGATTTGGCTCGGGCCATTTACCGATTATGCCATGGCGGCGGCGCAGTCGTTTACCTTCGTGAAGTAGGCGGCTGGGTCTCTTTTGCCTGTTCGGGCCCTGGGTGAGGGCTGGGTATAGGGCAGGGCTGTTCAACGCTGACTGCTGCATAACTCTGCGATAAGGGATTCACGGTCGGGGATTTATCTGAATCTATAGGAGTGCGTTTGATTCGAAAGGAGCGCACTCATGGCATCAGAATTCCTGGAACTTTTATCACA
>CAJQQK010000222.1 GCA_905480435.1 uncultured Hyphomicrobiaceae bacterium
CCGTCACTCGACACGACGGCGTCAGACATGCGTGGCCAGGGCGAAAGGATGGCTCGAGCAGGGCCGAACAAAAGGATGAGGTTTGAAGGAGAAGCCAGCCCAGGCGCCAAAGTCACCCACTCAGTTCAGCGAGGAGGCAAAAATATCAGGCTTCGCAAACCATCCATCAACGTTGATCTGCCGAGCAATTATTTCTTCACCGACTGGTACTATCCTCAAACGATATTTGAATTCGGACAAAATTCTATGGCTGTGCTGGATGTTGCTTTCTTGGCGAGAACAGCTATGGCCACGGCGCATGGTGTGAGGGAGTAAAACTAAATGCAGGTTTCGAAAACCAAACGACCAAGCCTTGTGGGTGCTGCGTTGGCGATGGTGACCGCTTTGACGGCATCTACCAACGCATCGGCGAACGATAAGAGCATCGCGCTCATTCTTGACGCGTCAGGCAGAATGCGCGCGAAATTGGCCAGTGGCGAGCGGCGTATCGATGCCGCGAAAGCTGCTGTCACGAAACTGATTTCGGGCCTGCCGTCGACAACGCGACTTGCTCTGCGTGCTTACGGTCATCAATCCGTAACGGCAAAAAAGAACTGCAAAGATACCCAGCTCCTGACGCCGTTCAAAGCCGTCGGTGACAATCGCTCAGAGGTTATTGCCAAGGCTGGTGCACTCAATGCACGCGGCTACACGCCGATAACACTCGTCCTC
This sequence comes from uncultured Hyphomicrobiaceae bacterium, assembly GCA_905480435.1. Classification (GTDB taxonomy): domain Bacteria; phylum Pseudomonadota; class Alphaproteobacteria; order Rhizobiales; family Hyphomicrobiaceae; genus CAJQQK01. The sequence continues at coordinate 712 of CAJQQK010000222.1, forward strand.
GAGCTAGCCGCCAACGACCTCAAGGCTGAACAGGCAGCGAAATCTCGCGTGGTTGTTCTGGTGAGTGATGGCAAAGAAACTTGCTCGGGCGATCCTTGCGCTGTAGTCAAGGCACTTGCTGCGGCTGATGCTTCGCTGACTGTGCACACGATTGGTTTCGCAGTTGATGTTGCCGCTCGCTATCAGCTGCAGTGCATTGCGAGGGTTGGCCGAGGAACGTACTGGGAAGCAAACTCGACGGACAAGCTCGTCAAACAGCTGACAACGGCGGTCAAGACCACACAGATTACACTGCCGAAAGAGATGAAGGTCAAGTCAACAAAGCCGGGGACGCTGGCTCTCAAAAACCCTTCGGCTAGTCGCCATGAAGTGATTAGTGTCAAAACTGGCAAAACAGTCGGACATTTAAGTACCGTGACGTCCAGTGTCGCCCTGCCGCCCGGTTTTTACAATGTTCGCTTTGGCAGCACGCTATGGCGTAGCATCGAAGTCGAACCTGGCAAGAGGACGACAATTGAGACAGCGATACTTCGTCTGCCAGCAGCGTCTTATCGAGGCCATGAAATACTCGATTGGGAAACCAAAGAGGTGGTTGGTAAACTGTCATCGTCACGCGGTAGTATGAACGTTATGCCATCCAGTTATGTCGTGAAGTTCGGGACACTTGAAATACCCGTTACATTGAAGGCGGGAGAGATCAAAGACGTTGATGCGGGATCCATCTCGTTCAAAGGTCTACCGATAAACAGCCGTTCAATCATTGATGCCAAGACTGGCAAGGAAGTTACGACCGTGTCAGCGACTGGTTCGAGTGCAACCTTGCCACCTGGCAATTATGTATTGGTGCTTGGCGATAAGAAGGTGCCGTTTGCTATCAAATCCCAATCAGCGGCTAAATAAGGCCAGCGCATCGTCTTTTGATGTGTTGGCGGGCGTTTTGCCATAAACAATGAACGGGGGCCGAAATCGCGAGTCGATTGGCCCCTGTCGTTTCGAGAGACCTCTGGAACTTCAGGCTTTAATAGGTTTTCGACGCACTAGAGACTTCGTCTTGGACTCGATTGGGTCGATGACCTGTCGACGCGTTGGTGTCGTCCGTTTTGGCGCTCCAAGAAACACTACGCCGATATCATTGTCTTTTCTCCAGACGACCTGACAATCAGCTTCGAAGCCGTCGGTTTCGATAATCAGCTCGAATGTGTCTGGAATGTTGGCGGATCCGGTTGCGCGCAATTTAGCGCCCGTATCTGAAAGGTCACGAACCGAACACTCTATGGAGCAGTTGCGGCCACTGAACGTAACTATGCCAGTTTTCAGCACGCGCCTGCGAGGCGATTGTCTTGCGTCGTCGTCCAACTTGAGTGCCGCTGAGCCATGGCTAAATAGGACGACATTTGACGTTACGTTCTTGGGCGATGACATAATTCGTCAACACTCCTCTGGCTTATCCGATGGGCGTGATGCTGTTGATCGTTTCCTGAGACTTGCTGATCTCGAAGGTCCGTCGGCCCTTTGATTTCGCGCGATAGAGTGCTTGATCGGCCAATTTCAGAAGTTCTGTCGGATTGGTGCCATGCTCTGGTGCCAATGAGATTCCGATGCTGATGCCAATCTTGATTGTGTGTCCGCCACAATCAAACGGAGCGCACAACGTTTCGATCACTCGATTTGCGAGTGTTTCAGCATTGCCGGGGTCGTGAATGCCAACCTGAATCACGACAAATTCGTCACCGCCAATGCGTGCGAGTGTGTCGGTTTCCCGCAAGACTTTGCGCAATCGATTGGCGACCGACTTGAGCAGTTCATCACCAACGTCGTGGCCGTAGATATCGTTGACTGGTTTGAAGTTATCGAGGTCGAGGTAGTGGACGGCAATCGGATTGCCACGCTTTGCTTGTGCCACGGCTGTTTGCAGCCGATCCATGAGCAAGAGCCGGTTAGGCAGATCCGTCAGGCCGTCATGGTGAGGCTTATGAGCCACCAGTTCTTGCCTACGTGATTGATCGGTAACGTCGACATAAGTGCTCAGAAAACCACTGCCTTTGATCGGCACACCTCGAACTTCTACCGTCGTTCCATTAGGTCTTCTTCAGCGATACACATGAGAGCGGCGTTCTTTAAGACGCTCCAATCGTTGCTGCACGAGTTCTTCTGATTGTCCGGGTCCGTATTCGCCTCGTGCTGCTGTCAAGCGACACCCGGTTTTGACCCTTTTGCGCCACGAAGAACTGACCCACCTTTCGTCGTAGGCTAGGCTTTCGTCGGTTTGGATTTGGTTGCCAATGCTGGCTTGCTTAGCAGGCCGCTGCGACGTTTTTCCTTGAGGCGGTAGCTCTCGCCTCGGATGGTGATGATGTGGCTGTGGTGCAGCAGGCGGTCGAGGATGGCGGTGGCAACGACCGCATCGCCAA
>CAJQQK010000223.1 GCA_905480435.1 uncultured Hyphomicrobiaceae bacterium
AATGACGCGGTCTGATATCCGATCCCATTGCCGGTCGCTTAAAATCGCTCGATCCAAAACACTCATGGTCGCCTCCTGCTGAAAGCTACCTTGAATCAGTATTCGCAAACTAAGGGAATCCCTAAGAGTCCACAGCTCCTAAAGCATGCCGCAAAAGATGCGTCTGGCTTTAGAGCTTTTTCGCTCACGGTCTTTCCTCGCTTCGCTCGGGGCCTCCGCGAGGGCGGCGCTTGCGCCGGGCCGCCGTCGCGGCGTTGAGACTGAATCCGATAGGATGCGATTCACTCCTGATCGTGTAGGCATTTGCAGCATGATCTGCAGGACAAAACGCCCTCAACGAAATGAATCATTGCATTTCAATGCGGAAGCGGCGATGGCTTCGGCGAACCAGGCGATCACCCGTCAATCCAACTTCGGGCCTCCGTCGTGCCAATAACAGTTCAAGTGTCATGAATTTGCACCGATCTTTGCGCGGCCGCCTCGAGATGGAACCGATCGCGGTTGTCGATATCGGCTCCAACTCTGTCCGGTTGGTGGTTTATGAAGGCGCTGTGCGTGCGCCGACGCCGGTTTTCAACGAGAAAATTCAATGTGGCCTTGGGCGCACACTCGCCCAGGATGGACGGCTGCCCGAGCAAGCGATGGAGCAGGCGATCACCGCGCTGCGCCGGTTCCACGCCCTGACGCGAACATTGCGGGCCAAGCACGTCCGCGTTTTGGCGACGGCGGCTGTGCGGGAAGCAATCAACGGCGCCGAGTTTATTTCCCGAGCCGAAGCCGCGATCCAGCAAAGCGTGGAAATATTGTCTGGCGAGCGTGAGGCCGAATTGGCTGGCGCCGGCGTCCGGACAGGTTTTGCTTCTCCGGACGGCCTCGCTGGCGACCTTGGTGGCGGCAGCCTCGAACTGATCAATATGGCCGGCGACACACAAAGCAATGCCGTCACTTTACCGATTGGCGGATTGCGGCTCGCAGGGCAATCCGGCGGTGACTTCGCTAAAGCCGGCGCAATCGTCGATGCGCAACTCGACAGCGTCGCGTGGCTTGGCGATGGCCGGGACCGGCTGTTTTATCCGGTTGGCGGCACCTGGCGGTCCATGGCCAAGCTGCATATGCAGTTAGCCGACTATCCGTTGCGCGTCATGCATGCCTACGCGATCGAAACCGACGCTTTCCGTGCATTTTGCAACGGCATCATCGATTCTGCCATTCGCGGCGAGAAGTATGAAGGTTATGAGCATGTCTCGAAGGCGCGCCGTGACCTGTTGCCTTATGGTGCGCTTGTCGCCCAGAAATTGCTCGAACGAGCAGCACCAAGACGCGTGTTCTTTTCGGCATCCGGTATTCGCGAAGGGCTGGTTTACAGCTTGCTATCGCCCACTGAGCAGCGTAAAGACCCTCTGATTGAAGCCTGTGTCGATCTCGCCTCACGCCGATCGCGATCCGTTACCCATGCGCGCGAGCTGAAAAGGTGGACCGATCCGCTGTTTGTTGCCGGCGGACTAGATGAGACGCCCGAGGAAACTCGCCTGCGTGACGCCGCCAGCCTGATCTCCGACATTGGCTGGCGCGCCCATCCCGACTACCGAGCGGATCAAAGCCTTGATACCGTTATCAATTCAGCGCTGGTCAGTATTGATCATCCAGGCCGCATGTATCTCGCATTATCGATATTTTTCCGTCATGCCGGCGTTGGAGACGCGCATGATCGAGGCATACCGCTCGGTTATCGCAAGCTTGCAGGGCCGCGCCTGGTTGCACGCGCACGGGTGATTGCCGGCGCTGTGCGAACAGCCCATATGCTGTCTGCCGGTATGCCAGGCGTTATCGATGAGACACGGCTCTCCATCAAGGCAGGCAAACTGCGGTTGCATCTGCCGCAGGCCTATGGCGAACTGAGTGGCGAGCGGCTGCAGCGACGACTTAACGCGCTTGCTCGACTTGTTGAGTGCGAAGGCCAAGTTGTCGTGGACAATTGACCGCTGCTTTTGATTACAGCTTTCTGGTGCCTCAGATGTGGTAATATGGCCGCAATGCCGTCATAAGTAGCGGCAACATCTTCGAGCGCTCATGCGGGCAAAATCATAATGTCATCTGATCCCTATTCGGTCCTCGGCGTCACACGCGGTGCGACCGAAAAAGACATCCAGCGCGCCTTTCGTGGGCTCGCTAAAAAGCTGCATCCGGACCTCAATCCTGGAGACACGGCGGCGGCTGAGCGCTTCAAGAAGGTCAGCCAGGCATACGAACTGCTCGGCGATGCCGATAAGCGCCGGCGGTTTGACGCGGGAGAGCTCGACGGGTCCGGTGAACCGCGTCACACGTATGCAGGCGCCGGCGGCTTCCATGGAGCGCGCACCCGTGGTCATGGTGCCGCCGAAGATATGGGATTTGGCGACATTTTCTCAGATCTGTTCGGTGCCCAACGCGGTGGACGGGGCTATCCAAGTGGCGGGCCTTACCAAGCCGGGCCGACGCGCGGCCAGGACATCCGATACACGTTGGACGTCGACTTTCTCGAAGCGGTTGGTGGTACGCGCAAGCGCGTCAGCATGCCGGGCGGCACGGCGCTCGATATGAATGTGCCGGAAGGTGTCGTGGATGGGCAAGTGCTGCGCCTAAAAGGCAAAGGCCGTGCTGGTGAACACGGCGGGCCTGCCGGTGATGCGCTCGTCGAGATCAAAGTGCGCCCGAACAAGCAGTTCGAACGAGATGGCGATGACATCCGAACGGAGCTGCCAATTTCGATTGACGAAGCTGTTCTTGGTGGCAAAATCGAAGTGCCAACGATTACAGGCTCGGTGAACCTCAGTATTCCAAAGGGCACCAATTCCGGCCAGACATTCCGGCTGCGGGGCAAAGGTGTTAAAAACACAACGACCGGCGTGACCGGTGATCAATTCGTTTCAGTGGCGATTGTTTTGCCTGATGAGATTGACGACGGCTTGTCGTATTTCCTGACGGAATGGCGCCAGGAGAACGGGTATAACCCGCGAAGGTAGTTTTTTTTTGCGCTGACTATTCTTTCCGCTCAAGGCGCTGTTCGCCCTACTGAAGAAGCAGGCCTGCGCCTGCGCGGATTCGCCACGAGATGGCGGCTCGCTCGGCGGGAAACCCGCCGAGGGCAGCTCGCAAGAGGTGGATGCGGCGCAGGATGATGGCTACAGTCACGATGGTAATGGCTTGTCGTAGAGGAGAATAAGCGTGCATCCAGAAATGTTCTGGCTCGGAATGAGCATTCTGCTTTGTCTGATCATTTGGATTCCATACACGGCGCTTTATGGCGGACTTGTTGGTTTCAAAACAGGCTCGATAGCACCGCCGCCGCACGACAAGCTACCACCCTGGGCTTTGCGCCTGCATCGCAGTCACATCAATCTGCTTGAGTCACTTGTCCCTCTTGTCGCTCTCATTTTGATGCTGAAGACGATGGGGAAAGTGGAGGACACAACGGCAACGGCAGCTGCGATCTTTTTCTTTGCCCGCGTTGCCCATGCCATCACTTACGCACTTGGAGTACCCTGGGTGCGCCCCGTATTCTTCACGATCGGATGGCTGGTGAACTGCTACCTGCTGTGGAAAGTGCTGGTGTAGTTTTTTCGCTCACGGCGCTGTTCGCCCTGCTGAAGAAGCAGGGCTGCGCCTCCGCGGGGGCGGGACTAGGTCCCGGCTCGTTGGAACAGCTCGCAAGAGGTGACCCGCCGCCATCGCCTTAATCCGTGACCATGATGGTCCTGAACGCGTGCGTGATCCAATCGGTGTTTTGATATGTGGGTGCATTGGCGAATTGGCTGCCGCAAGATGCGTGTTCGCAGATAATCTGCCGGTAATCAGAGAAGCATTTTAGGGAGCATGCGCTATGGCTGAGAATGACAAACCGGTTGTTCGATTTGACGTCAATGACGGTATCGGAGTCATCACGATCGATTATCCGCCCGTCAATGCGCTTGGGCCTGGGGTTGGTGACGGTATCATTGAATCGCTCGACAAGGGCGAAGCGGATCCGAACGTGAAGGCGTTCGTGCTGATCGGGGCTGGGCGCACATTTATTGCCGGTGCCGATATCAAAGGTTTTGGCAAAGGACGGCCGAAACCGAAACGGCGGACGTATGATGCGCTTGATCCGGCGAGCAAGCCGATCGTTGCTGCGATCCATGGTTATGCACTTGGCGGCGGACTTGAGAATGCACTCGCGTGCCATTACCGAATTGCGGTGCCAAGTGCCAAGATCGGTCTCCCGGAAGTTTTGATCGGCGTTATTCCGGGTGGTGGTGGTACGCAGAGATTGCCGCGTATCGTTGGGCCGAAGACCGCGCTCGACCTGATTGTGTCGGGGCGGCATGTGCCGGCGCCGGAAGCCAAAGAGCTTGGTATCGTCGATGAAATTGTGCCGGGTGATGATCTGCTGGCCGAGGCGATCGCGTTTGCCAAGAAGATCGCGGATGTGAGACCGCTGCCGCGTGTGCGCGATCGATCAGACCGATTGGCTGAGGCCACGCCGGAGATTTTTGAGGCAAAGCGCAAAGAGGTTGCCCGGCGGACGCGTGGACAGCCGGCGGTTGAAAACGCAATTAAAGCGGTTGAAGCTGCGGTGTCTAAACCGTTTGACGAAGGCATTGCGATTGAGACGGCGCTATTTGCTGAGCTGGAATCCTCGCCTGAGGCTGGCGCGATGCGCTACGCATTTTTCTCGGAGCGTGAAATTGCCCGCCTGCCGGGGATGCCGCGAGACATCAAGACGCCAGAGATCAATACGATCGCAGTTGTTGGTGCCGGCACGATGGGTGGCGGTATTGCAATGAGTTTCGCGGATGCCGGCCTGCCGGTGAAGCTCGCCGATGCGTCGCCTGAAGTGTTGGAAAAGGGACTGGCGCGGATCAAGGCGAATTACGAGACCAGCGTGAAGCGTGGCAGTCTCTCACAGGATGAGATGGATGCGCGCTTTGGGCGGATCGAGCCGGTTGAGACGATGGAAGAGATCGGCGATTGCGATGCGGTTGTCGAAGCGGTTTTCGAACGCATGCCGGTGAAGAAAGAGGTTTTTGCGAAACTCGACGAGGTCATGAAGGATGACGCGCTGCTGCTGACCAATACGTCGGCGCTCGACATCGACGAGATTGCGGCCGTGACGAAGCGGCCGGAAATGGTTGCTGGTACGCATTATTTTGTGCCGGCGAATGTGATGAAGCTGTTCGAAGTGGTGCAGGGCTCGAAGTCGTCACGTGAAACGATTGCGGCTGCGATGAAGCTTGGTCGCGACATCAACAAGATTAGCGGCTGGGCTGGCAACTGCGATGGCTTTGTCGCGAACCGGTCGCGCATTCCGTTCAACCTTGAGCAGGGATTGCTGATCGAGGATGGTGCGCGGCCAGAGCAGGTCGACAAGGTGATGGTCGGCTTTGGTTATCCGGTCGGGCCGTTTGCAGTCAACGATATGTCCGGGCTTGATGTCAGTTATGATACGCGCAAGCGGCGGGCGGCGGCTGATCCGAACTATCGGGGATTGCCAGTGACGGACGCGCTGGTGGAAGCCGGGCGGCTTGGCCAGAAGACTGGTGCGGGCTGGTATCGCTATGAGCCGGGCGACCGGACACCGCATGTCGATCCGGAAACGCAGCGCATTATTCAACAAGTCGCCGAAGAGCGTGGCTTTGAGCAGCACGAGATGACCGACACCGAAGTGCTGCACCGACTGCTGTTTTCTTCGATCAATGAGATCTGCAAGATTCTGGAAGAAGACAAGGCGATCCGCGCGAGTGATGTTGATGTGATGTGGCTCAACGGATTTGGTTTCCCGCGCTATCGTGGCGGGCCGATGTACTGGGGTGACACGGTTGGTGCGATGGAGATCTACAATCAGATCGCCGCCTGGCATCAGCGCTATGGCGACCGCTGGAAGCCGTCGCAACTGCTCCGTGACATCGCGAATAGCGGCGGCAAGTTGCGTGAGATCAAGTCGAATGTGACACTGTAGAGTGCTCAGCCTGCGATCTTTGAGAAATCCGCAACCGTCAGCGTGGCGGTGCGGATCTCGGAGAGGAGTTTGAGGCGATTCTCGCGGATGCTTGCATCGTCGTCGTTGACTTTGACGTCGTCGAAGAACTTGTCGACCGGAGCACGGAGCTCAGCGAGGGCGCGCATGGCGCCTTCGAAGTTTTCGACATCGATCGCGGCTTTGGTATCGAACTTGACCTTGGCGATGGCGGCTTCGAGGGCGCGCTCGGCAGGCTCTTTGAGGAGATCGCCGGACGGGGTGCCGTCGAAGGTTTTGTTGTCTTTCTTTTCTTCGATTGCCAGGATGTTGGCTGCGCGTTTGGCACCGGCGAGCAGGTTTTCACCGTCGTCGGTTTCGAGAAAGGCTGAGAGCGCTTCGACGCGTTTGACGATCAAGGCGAGGTCGTCCTGGCCGGGCAAGGCGAAGACGGCATCGATCAGGTCGTGGCGGACGCCGTCAGCGCGCAGATGGACTTTGAGGCGATCGGCGAAGAAGGAGAGGAGATCGTTCGAAATCGCGAAGATTGGATCCATTAAGTCCGGACCGATAGCCTCAGGTATGTCAACTGTTAATGCATCACTAACTTCTTCCAGTACGGTGCGATGCAGTCCTCGCGCACGAAGATCATCCACAATAGATTTGTGATCGCCATGTTTCTCTTCAAACGTCTTAGAAACAAAGCTGATGGCGGAAGGAAAAATTGCACTTGACAGACTAAGTCGTAGATCGTTCTCCAGAACGATCCGGATCATGCCGAGGGCAGCCCGGCGGAGCTGATATGGGTCGCCGGAGCCGGTTGGTTTTTCGTCGATGGCCCAGAAGCCCACCAAGGTATCGAGTTTGTCGGCGAGAGCGACGGCGACGCTGACGGGTTCGGTTGGGACGTCGTCGCCCGCACCGCGTGGCTTGTAGTGCTCCTCCATGGCCTGCGCGACCTTGGGGTTCATTTTTTCGGCTTCGGCATAGTAGCGACCCATCAGGCCTTGCAGCTCGGGGAACTCGCCGACCATCTCGGAAACGAGATCGGCTTTGCAGAGTTGGGCTGCGCGACCGGCGAGATCCGGTTCGGCATCGACGGAGCCTGCGATCTGACGCGCGAGCTCGGTAACACGTTCGACGCGGTCTTCCTGTGTGCCGAGTTTGGCGTGGAAGGTGATCGATCCGAGTTGCTGGCGCATGGGTTCGAGCTGACGTTTCAAGTCGACGTCCCAGAAGAATTTTGCGTCGGCGAGGCGGGCGCGGATGACCTTTTCGTTGCCTTCGATGATCTGCTGGCCGCCGTCCGCTGCGATCAAATTGGTGACGCAGAGGAACTTGTTGGCAAGCTTGCTGGTTTTTGGATCACGCAGCGAAAAGCATTTTTGGTGAGCGCGCATCGAGGTGATGAGGCATTCAGCGGGCACGCCGAGGAAGGCTTCGTCGAAGGTGCCCATCAGGACGGTCGGCCATTCGTTGAGGCCGGCGTTTTCAAAGGCTAAGGCATCGTCGGCGACGAGTTCGAGGCCGGCTGCCTCGGCAAGTGCTTCGGCTTGCTCTTTGATGGCCGCTGCACGCTCCGAGGTTGGCAGCAGAACTTTGTGGGCTTTGAGCTTGGTGCCGTAGTCTTCGAATGAGGTGACGGCGAACAGGTCGCGGCCATGAAAGCGGTGACCGCGGGTTTGGTTGCCGCTCTGGATGCCGGCGATCTCGAAGGGCACGACTTTGCCGTCGAACAGGCAGACGATGGAGTGCAATGGTCGCACCCAGGCGAAGTCACTGGAACCCCAGCGCATCGATTTTGGCCATGGGAATTTGGCGGCAACGTCGGGTATGATTTTGGCGATAATGTCGGCGGCAGACTGGCCCGGCTTCTCGATGCGGGCGACGTAGAAGTCGCCCTTTTTCGGATCGTTGACGATCTCGGCCTGGTCGATACTGTCGAGGCCGGCACCGCGCAGAAAACCTTGCAGCGCTTTTTCGGGCGCGCCAACGCGCGGGCCTTTGCGTTCATCGGAAACCGCAGGCGACATGGTGGGGACATCGGCAATGCTAAGCGCGAGACGACGCGGTGTGGCGAACGCCATAGACGCGCCCAGCGTCAAGCCTTCGGCTTTGAGGCCTTCGGAAACGAGGCGCTTCAGGTCATCGGCTGCGCGCTCTTGCATGCGGGCCGGGATTTCTTCGGAAAGCAATTCTAGGAGAAGTTCGGGCATCGTTTTTTCTTTTTTGGGTCACGCGTCATTGCATTAGCGAGCGCGGATCAGTTTGCTTTGAGTGGAGCGACTCTAACTTCACTCGCTCCGAATATCAGTTCGGCGAACTCAGTCGGCGCTGGTGTGGTGGCGAGATAGCCGAGGCCGACGCCAGTGAGCACGAGCGCGAACAACCAGATGGCGCGCGGCTGACGGCGCAGCGCGAACAGCATCACGATCAGCGCAATGGCTGCCATCATGGCAAGGCCGCGGATTTGCAGGTCGTACATCACGCACCGCCGCCTTCGGTTGCGAGCCAGGCCTCGCAGCAGGATTTTGAAAGATCACGGACGCGCAACATGTAGCTTTGGCGTTCGGTCACCGAGATGACGCCTCGGGCATCAAGCAGGTTGAAGATGTGGCTTGCCTTGATGCACTGGTCGTAGGCTGGCAGTGCCATTTGATGACGCGTTTCGCTCTCAGATGGCGCGCCCTTGGCGATGATCGATTGGCATTCGGCTTCGGCGTCTTTGAAGTGCTGCAGCAAAAGATCAGTGTCGGCGTGCTCGAAGTTGAAGCGCGAGTATTCCTGCTCGGCCTGGAGGAAGACGTCGCCGTAGGTCAATTTGCGTTCGTCGTCGCAGCCATTGAAATTGAGGTCGTAGACGCGGTCGACGCCTTGGACGTACATGGCGAGGCGCTCAAGGCCGTAAGTGATTTCGCCGGAAACTGGTTTGCAATCGAATCCGCCGACCTGCTGGAAATAGGTGAACTGCGTGACTTCCATGCCGTTGCACCAGACCTCCCAACCAAGGCCCCAGGCGCCAAGCGTCGGGCTCTCCCAGTCGTCTTCGACGAAGCGGATGTCGTTGACGGTGGTGTCGATGCCGATTGCGTCGAGGCTGGCCAGATATAGATCAAGGATATCCGGCGGCGACGGCTTCATGATCACCTGGAACTGGTAGTAGTGCTGCAGGCGGTTGGGATTTTCGCCGTAGCGGCCATCCTTGGGACGGCGCGAAGGTTGTACGTAGGCGGCGTTCCATGGCCGGGTGCCGAGCGAGCGCAGCGTGGTTGCCGGATGGAACGTACCGGCGCCAACTTCCATATCGTAGGGTTGCAGCACCACAC
>CAJQQK010000224.1 GCA_905480435.1 uncultured Hyphomicrobiaceae bacterium
ACATGACACTGGAAACTCTCGGCGGCATCAGCCATGATGGTGCATCAGAACCGGCGGCCCTAACCGCTGACTGACCGTCCGGACAACGTTGCGACGGACCTGACCGGCACTGTTACACCACCTGATGGGACGCGATCTCCGTCTCGGATATCCCTCAAAACCGAACGTGCCATGAAAAGGGCCGAGCGCCGAGGATCAATGTGATCATCCGGGATGGAACAACTACGCCCTGTCCTTAGGGATATCGAATGCGACACGTCTGCTTGTGACGGGCATGCTGCTGAGCTTTCTCGGCTTGATTTGGGGATTCGTCGTCATCTCCACGCGACAGCGCCGAGCAACGGAACGGCAAGCCGGGCTGGGTGCCCGGACATCCTAAAAATTCGCACGAGAGCTGCTCTTCTATAGCTCGTTGCAGCCGTAACGAAAGAGCCGCAGACGCTTTTGCGTCCGCGGCCCAGATCTAAGTTGCTGATATTCTTTGAAAAACAAGCCGCGAATAGCAACTGACGTGAGCTTTGCGACGTTATTCAGCCGCTGCCTTACCGGGTTGCACTGTAGCCATATAGTCATTGAGCAGCGTTTCGCAGACGACACCTGGCTGGAACTCAATATCGCCGACGGACTTAATTGGCGTTACTTCTGCGGCCGTGCCGACCATGAAGCATTCATCGAAGTCTTTAAGCTCTTCCGGCATTATCGTGCGATCGATGCAGGTGTAACCGCGCTTGCGCGCCAACTCCATTACGGTCTGTCGCGTGATGCCATCGAGGAAGCAGTCCGGTGTTGGTGAATGCAGCTCCGTGCCTTTGGTGAAGAAGATGTTGCCGCTGGTGCATTCGGCAACATGTCCGCGCCAATCGAGCATCAATGCTTCCGCGTAACCGGCTTTCTCCGCACGATGCTTTTCAATCGTGCAGATCATATACAGGCCGGCTGCTTTGGTGCGGGCTGGCGCGGTTGCTGGATCAGGCCTGCGATAGGTCGCCCAGGCCAACTTGATGCCTTTGAGGCGCTCTTCCATGGGGAAGTACGATCCCCAGTCCCAGGCTGCGATTGACAGATTGATCTTGGTTGCCTGTGCTGACACCCCCATCATCTCGCTGCCGCGCCAGGCGATTGGGCGCACATAGCAGTCCGACAGATTGTTCGCTTTGACTGTTTGCCGGCAGGCTTCGTCGATTTCAGCAACCGAATACGGAATTTCAAAGTCGAGCGTCTGAGCACCATCGACGAGGCGCTCGGTGTGCTTGGTCAGCTCGAAAACTTCGCCACCGTAAGCACGCTCGCCTTCGAATACAGCGCTGGCGTAGTGCAGTCCGTGGCTTAGCATGTGCAACTTGGCGTCACGCCATGCAATCAACTCGCCATTGAACCAGATGAAGCCATCACGATCGTCATAAGACATCAGATCAGCCATTTGCGCATCCTCCGATCGACGTGTCTCAATCAGACAACTGTCGACTGCTTGTAAAAATTCTTCTTGTGCCAATTCATGAGATCGACCCAGGGTTCCAAGGGCGCCTGGCAACGATCAGAAGGCAACGACCGAACGCCGGTCATATCGATGGTCTCGATGGGCCGGCAGCATTGATTTAGCTTGCCACCGGTATCAATCACGGCTTAATAAGTCAACATGGCTGACATAAATTCAAAAACGGCCTCCGCAGCATCCAATCGAGCAATGTCCGGTTCTGGCAGTGACCGGTCCGAAGCGCTGGTCTTGGCTTCCGAGCGTTGCCCGGTGCCTGCTGGCGATCTTGTGAAGTTCGTGGAGTTGCTGTTTTTCGCCTACCGTGATTTTACGGGAGATGCGGATGAATTGCTTGCCGACCTTGGCTATGGCCGCGCGCATCACCGCGTCATTCATTTCGTTGCCCGCCATCCGGGGCTGCGCGTTGCCGATCTGCTCGATATCTTACGTATCACTAAGCAGTCGTTGGCGCGTGTACTTAAACAATTGATCAATGAGGGGTTTGTGACGCAGCGTTCAGGTGACACAGATCGTCGTGAACGGCACCTATACCTGACGCAAAAGGGTCGGAATTTTGCTGAAAAGTTAGCTGAACTACAATGTGCCCGTGTCGGCAAAGCTTTGGACGTTGTTGGGGCTGCCGGCAAAGACCAGGTTGAAGCATTTCTGGTCCAGATGATTTCCGAGCAGGACCGGACGGCTGTCGCCGCGTTATTGGAGAAGGCTGCGAATAATGAACACGGACAGCATGAACCCCAACGAGCCAACTCTGACCACGATCAGTAGTGCTGCGGAACTGACGGCGCAGTCGCCTAATCCCCTGCCGGATGATGCACCACATGTGCTGGTGGTGGATGATGATGAGCGTATCCGCAGCTTGCTGTCACGGTATCTGACGATGAACGGTTTTCGCGTGACGCCGGCCAGCGATGCGGCCGTTGCACGCGCTGCGATGTCAGGTCTGCAGTTCGACCTCGTTATTCTAGATGTCATGATGCCAGGCGAAAGCGGCCTGGATCTCGCCCGCTATCTGAAGTCGCAATCAGATGTACCGATTTGTATGCTCACCGCTCAATCGGAAACCGAAGACCGAATTGTCGGCCTTGAAACTGGCGTAGACGACTATTTGTCGAAACCGTTCGAGCCACGCGAGCTCCTTTTGCGCTTGCAAAATATACTGAAACGCGGCACCGCGCCGGCCGCCCCAGAGCAAGTCGATGAGCTGTGCATGGGAGAAATGACATTTCACGTCTCCCGAGGTGAGCTGCGTCATGGTGATAAGACCGTGAAGCTCACAGAGCGAGAACGTGATCTCTTGCGCCTATTCGCTGGGCGCAAAGGTGATTCTATCGCCCGCCACGAATTGGCGTCGGACGAGTCAACGGGAAGTGAGCGCGCAATTGACGTTCAAATCAATCGTCTGCGCCGCAAGATTGAGATCGATCCGTCAAATCCCGTTTACCTGCAGACCGTCCGCGGCAAAGGCTACATCCTCTATGCCGATTGAGTCCTATGGGGCCCGGTCTATGTCTGGAATTCTTCCGGTAGGTCCGAATCTGCATTGCCGCTATAGTGCCGCTGCAAGATTAATCGGTGCTTGGACGACATGGCGCTAACGGATCACATTTTCCCACCGGGGTTGGCCAATCGCTGGCTACGTTTGCGTGTGACTGCGCAGCAGGCAATCAACAAGCTGTTGTCCGGTGCCGGCGATCGGCTGTTCCCGAAGGGGCTTTATGCGAGAGCGCTGATCATCATCATCACGCCGATCGTGCTGCTTGAGGGGGTGGTTGCCTTTGCGTTTATGGAGCGCCACTGGCAGTCAGTGACCCGCCGCTTGTCTGAAGCGACCGCCCGCGATGTGGCGGCCGTCATAGATCTTTACAAGGGATATAAGGGCAAGGACGACTATGCGTCGTTGCGCAATCTTGCGCGCGATCGTCTCAATCTGTCCTTCCAGATCTTGCCCAAGGGCACGTTGCCACCGACGCAGCCGAAACCGTTCTTTGCATTGCTTGATCGAACGCTGACCAATGAAGTCCGTAAGCGCATCAAGGGCGTACCGTTCTGGATCGACACCGTTGGCAACTCACGACACGTCGAAATAAAGGTCAAACTCGAAAACAATATTCTGCGCTTCGTCGCAACCCGCAGTCAGACGTACGCTTCCAATTCACATATCTTTCTGATTTGGATGGTCGTCACCTCGATCATTCTGCTGACTGTGGCGATCCTGTTTCTGCGCAATCAGATTCGACCGATCCTTCGTCTCGCGGAAGCAGCTGACAATTTCGGTAAGGGCCGGGCGCTGCCCGAAGACCTGACGCCGCGCGGCGCGCTTGAAGTGCGCAAGGCTGCCGAAGCGTTCATCGAGATGCGTGAGCGCATCATGCAGCATGTCGAACAACGTACCGCTATGCTGGCTGGTGTTAGCCACGACCTTCGGACCATCCTGACCCGCTTCAAACTTGAGCTGGAACTGCTTGAGCAAACACCGGAAATCCTGGCGATGCAGCAGGATGTCAACGAGATGCAGCATATGCTGGAAGATTATCTGGCGTTTGCGAAAGGTGATGGTGGCGAAGAATCGCGCCCGGTCCGGCTGCGTAATTTGCTCGAGCAGATCACGGAAGAGGCGTGCTCACAGGGCATGCCGGTCACGTTTAGCCAGAGCCGACGTCGCCGTGAGCTGATGGTGCCGGTCAAGAGCAACGCATTTAAACGCGCGATTACTAACTTGATCGGCAATGCAAACCGGTTCGCGACCGAGATCGTGATCCGCGCGTCGAAGACGAAGAAGTTTGTGATCATTATTGTCGAAGACAACGGCCCGGGGATTCCTGAGGCGGAACGCGAGAACGTGTTCCGGCCGTTCTATCGCTTGGATATCTCACGCAATCAAGCGAGCGGCAATTCCGGACTTGGCCTTGCGATCGCGCGAGACATCGCCCGCAGCCATGGCGGCAACATTGAACTCGGTGAAAGCCCGATGGGCGGCCTGCAGGCAACGATCCGTCTGCCGCTGTAACCTAAGGCACGTCGCGTTTAATAAGTGCTCTTAATCGCCCGCAGATTGGGCGTTTTAAGGCGGATTGTGAATTTTTTAAAACGCACATGGTGTAAGGCGGCTGGCCGTCGCGTTCGTGGTTGAGACATTCTGATACGAAAAATTCAGGACGATTTGCGTATTCTGGCAATGTGCTGGGTAGGCAATAGTTCATTTAAAAAATTCCATTAACCTTGCCAATATTGAATGTACAGGCTCTCGAGCAGGGAGCCAAATTTGAGTTGATATTGGGGGGCGATCGTGCAGCAAGCAAGCTTTGGAAGACGTGGTGTGATGGAACCCGCAAGTGTTCCGTCCTTCAGAGAGCGGCGCGCATATGCGGCAGTTTCGGCTGGCGCGATTGGAGATGCTGATCCAACAGTTGAATACGACACGGCCGGCGACGATGCCATATCGCTCGTGGAAATGAGCCGCTTTGTGGGCCCTAACTGGCACAAGTACGAAGACGCTTTTGACAACTGGTCGGCAGGCCTACACGGGTTCTCATGGTGCTGGTCGGCGTTTTTCCTGGCACCTGCCTGGATGCTCTATCGCAAGATGTATATGGAGTGCGGCCTCCTGATACTATGCATAGCCGTGCTCAATTTTGTATTCGGTAAGGTTGGAACAGCGATGTCAGTGATTATGGCAACTCAAGCCAAACCGATTTACTTCATGTTTGCTCAACGCAAGATTCTCGCAATTCGAAAATTGAGACTTTCGCCTTCTGAAACCGTTCAGAAAATTTCTGACACCGGAGAAGTATCGATCGTCGTTGGGGTGATCTCTGGCGTTCTCATGATCTTTGCGATCCTCGCCGTCTTGGCAAGCATCGTGCGGTAACTGCAAGAGTTGCCTGGTGATGCCTTCGGGCGATCGGTGCCTGTCGGCACTCTTTAATTTCGAAGGACGATATCGTGCCTGCTGGGATTGAGAAGTTTGCAGCTGTTTCCATTGTGCTGGCACCAGCATGCATTTTCCTGGCGTACGCGTGGTCGCGAACATCGCAAACGATTACACAGCATCAAATTCTGACGGGAATTTCAGCAGGTGTTGGCAGCATCTTCATTGCCCTGCTGCTTGCTATACCGTCGTTATTCTTGGCGATTGGCCAGGGCCCTCTTGGCACTGCGCTGGTGGGTGCCTTCCCGGGCTCTGGCATAAATGAAGAGCTTGCGAAGGCGTTGATCTGCGCGCATCTGATCTTTCGCGCAAAGGCATTCGAGGAGCCCGGCGAAATCCTCCTACTGTGCATGTTGGTTGGCTTCGGCTTCGCGCTTTATGAGAACGTTGGGTATCTATCTGGCTCGAAGGATGCGATTGGGCTGGCGTATTTGCGTGCGCTAACAGCGACAATGATGCACATGTCATTGGCGGTGCTCATGGGCGCTGCTGCCGTCCATGTCAGTCGCACGGGAAATTTTACTCCGTTCGTGGCAACCATTGCGGGCCAGATGGTTTTGCATGCGGCTTACAATTTTCCACTACTCTATGCTTCTGCGTTAGCAAAGGCTGGCGACGGGTTTTCGCCGGGGATAATTACGGCCAACAGTGTGGTATTGATTCTCTGCGTAGTGCTGGCTGTGGTTGCACTGAATGTGACTGATTTGCGTTCCGAGCGCAGCTCTGATCGCGATTATTATGAGCCACTCGTCGTAGCAGGCGGCATAGTGTTAGTGATCTTTAGCGTTGTGACGGCCGCGGTTTTAAATGTAGTGCCTTTCGAAAATCGATATGTTCGCCTGGCACCACTACACAGCTACCTCGCGTTTTGCGGTCCGCCCTTGGTTTTGGGGCTTGAGATGATCTTGAGCACCTGGCGGAAACCATCTCGGAAACCAGGCCATCCGGCTGCACATTTTTATGCTCCGCCGGCGCCGCGGCGATCGAGGACAATTCAACCAACTACGTTTGGCCGTCGTCAGGCACGCTGAAGCGCATTGTCAATTCAGTTGGTTCTACTTCCAATCTGTTTGACCAACTTCCATCACATCATGCGAGCGCCATTCGGCACGGCGTGTTCCGGCTGCATCAGAACAATAGCACCGGCTTCATCTTCAAATCCGAGCGTCAGCACTTCCGACATGAACTTGCCGATCTGGCGCGGTGGGAAGTTGACGACGGCGATGACCTGCTGGTCAACGAGCGCCTCCGGTGAATAGTGCACTGTGATCTGCGCCGAGCTTTTTTTTATGCCGATGTTAGGTCCGAAATCGATGCGCAGTTTGATCGCCGGCTTGCGGGCTTCCGGATAAGGTTCTGCTTCGATAACAGTGCCGACGCGAATATCAACCTTCAGAAAATCGTCGAAGGTTATCGGTGATGTGGGTTCGGTTGTATCGCTCATCGCCTCAATTCCCGTCATTTCCATTTCATCAATCATGCTTGCCTAAGCGGGAGAGCCGCCCGGCGATGTGTCCGATGCGTCGGCACCAGTTGGCGATGCGCTTGTCGTATCCGGAGGTGGTGCGCCCTCTTCTGATCCAGTGTCAGCTGTCGGATCGTGCCGTTCTGCCGCCGCTCGAAACGCCAAAATCATGCGCGATGCAAACGCTGTTGCCTGCTCACACGCGCGCTCGCCGGACTTCGCGACGTCGTCGATCGTGCGCAGTGTCTGCTCGCCCTGCCTCAGCCGCTTATCGAGAGCTGCCATAGTACGCGCCATGCCGGCGTCTTCGTCATCGAGCCATATCTGCACAACCTGACCGTAAATGCGGGCGAGGCCCAATTGCCGTAACAGGGCTGGCGCACCTGCTGAACTAACTCCGGCTGCCTGGAGGATCTTGTTTTGCGTTTTTAGCGTCATTCGAAGAAATGTTGGATCAGGCGCAAGTGACGTCTGTCGAGCTTGCAGGATAGATTTTAATCCCGTCCGGTAAGGTGCCATTGCATCGAAACGGCTCATGATGACTTCGAACACCGCATCACGAGACGATTGCTCGCGCTCGACATCGCCGGCACCTGTCAGCATGGTTCTGTCGACATGCTCAAAGAAGACTTTCAGGACATCGTCTTTGTCGGAAAACCGTTCCATTGTATCGGCGAGCGAGCAACCGGCGGCATCTGCAATGTCGCGCAATGACACTTCTGCCCAGCCCGGCGAGGCAGCCAGATCAAACGCTGCGGTAATGACCTTCCCGTCCAAAGTGCTTTGATCGATCATTGATGGGTCTCCGGTACTATACTTTGCCGAGTTCTGTTTGCCAGCTAGAGCACGTCGCGTTAAACAGGAGCCTTAAAACGCCCGACGACAGGGTGTTTTAAGGCGCATTGTGTATCCTTTAAAACGCGACATGCTGTAGATGTAAGCAGGCTGGCATGCAAATCAATATGAACGGGATTGGTCAACGAGTGTGGTTAATCTGCCAACTCGCGGCTGCGCTTGGTTGCAGCATCGACGGCGCGCTGCATCAATGGGCCGAAACCATCGCTCTCAGCCATCAACACTTGCAGGGCTGCATAAGTGGTGCCGTTGGGCGAGGTCACGTTTTCGCGCAGCGTTGAGGGCGGCAGATCCGATTGCCGCATGAGCTCGCCAGAGCCTGCAACCGTTGCTTCTGCTAATCGAGCGGCAAGCGCTTCATCGAGACCCGCCGCGACGCCGGCCTTGGCAAGACATTCTGCCAGCAGGAACACATATGCCGGCCCGGAACCTGATACTGCGGTTGAAACGTCGATCAGGTCTTCGTTGTCAACCCAGCCAACTTCGCCGATGGCCGAAAGCAACCCAGTGCAAACTTCGCGGTGCTTATCTGTTGCATGCGCGTTGCCAAAGCACACAGTGATGCCGCGGCCGACAGCTGCCGGTGTATTCGGAATTGTGCGCACGACTGCGCGACTGGAGGCTAGATGTTTTTCAAAACTTGCTACCGTTTTGCCAGCGGCAATCGACAAGGTCACCGTGTCAGGTCCAGCTAGCGGCGCGACGGCTGGGAACACGTCGTCCATGATCTGTGGTTTGACCGCCATCAGGATCACAGCCGGTGGAGCATCAAGTGTGGTTTCAGTCAGCTTCTCGACGTGTTTGACTCCGTGCTTCTCGAGCAGGCTCACTATTTCGGGTGGTGGAGATGGATCCTGAACAATGACATCGTTCGCACTGAGGCCGCCTGCAAGCCAGCCTTCGAGCATTGCACCGCCCATTTTGCCAGCACCGGCTAGCACAAGTTTACCGTCTAAATTGATCTTCTCAGCCACCGGTTTGTCCTTACTTCCCGAACGCACAAAAAACAAAGGCCGCAGCGTCACCGCTACGACCTTGTCAGTTGTAAAGCATCTTTCGCCGGGTACAATGGTTCGCTTGTGGTGAGCGCCGCGTGCGACCATTGCTGCTGGCATTCGGTAACGAACTCTAAGCTTGGCCTTGGGTCTCGAACATCGTTGAGATCAGGGCTTCGCGGCTGGGTTTGCCGGCCCATACAACAAATTGGAAAGCCTGATAATATTTTTCGCAAGCTTCGAGTGCAGCCTTCATCAAGGCCTCGCACTGCGCCACAGTTGCAAGCGTGCTTTGTAGCGGCAGACCATGCCGGAACATGATCAAGCCTTCCTGAGTCCAAAGATCGAAGTGGCCGATCCATAACTGCTCATTGATCTGGCCGATCAAACGATAGACCTCGCCAACTTTCTCGTCCGGCACTTTGAAGTCGAATGCGCAAGCAAGATGCAGGGCCTCGAGATCCGCACGCCAATTCAAGGAGACGTGGTAGTCTGTCCACGTACCGCCAACAATCAGCGTCAGCTCTTCTTCGGCAGTACGGTCATAGCCCCAATCATTACGGTGCGCGATCTGCTCGATAAGATCGACCGGGTTGGCCATCTGTTCGCAGCCTTGTGCAGCTATTCCCATCGTACCCCTTTCCAATTTCCTATGACGGCGGCAGGCAGCCAGTTGCCCTTCGCTGTGCCGTTCGTCATCGCTGCCCAGCTTGTCCCACGGCCCCCCGTCGACAAGTGCTGGTTAGGGCAAATCACCCTCAGCGCTGAGCTGACGAAAACAGAAGGGCTGTCGGCTCGCAACCATCCAACCCCATTGTCCACTGCGAAAGCGGAATGAATCAGTTCAACGCAACAAAAAAGCGCCCTAGAGGGACAACCTGTGGAGAGGCTGGGGGGTAAAGTGTGGAAGACTGACACGCCGGCAATCAGGGTTTGACAGCAAATTCATCGATTCCAATGAGTTGTAGGTTCACGGATTCGACTCTGGCGATACGAGGCGCTGAGACAAGAGATCTAAATGCTGCGCTGTGCATTGGAATTGAAGAACGCTTCTCGTCTGCGTGAAAGCAGTGCCGCGGCGTGTTTCTGCCATAATTCATTTGCCGCCAAGACCATCAGGATCTGCTTGGCTCATTCAGTTTGGCCTCCAGTGCTGCAACTCTCTCAGCCAATGCTTCGTTCTCGATGCGCGCCTTTTCGGCCATTGCTTTGACGGCTTCGAATTCTTCGCGTCGAACAACATCCATTTCGCTCATCACCCGATCTGCCTGGCTGCGTACGAGCGT
Organism: uncultured Hyphomicrobiaceae bacterium; assembly: GCA_905480435.1. GTDB lineage: Bacteria > Pseudomonadota > Alphaproteobacteria > Rhizobiales > Hyphomicrobiaceae > CAJQQK01. The sequence goes on from CAJQQK010000224.1 coordinate 10,025, forward strand.
TTCAACTTCGCGTCGCACACCTTGGGCTGCTCCGGCGGCGTCAGTCATTACTTTGGCAAGCTCATCGAACAGTCGGCTACTTGTCTGTGTCACGTTCAAACTCCTTTGTTTGGCACAATCCGTTTCGGCTGCGCCATTGCGATACTATACATATAGGCGCGCATCCCAATCTTCGGGCCAACATTTGGACCAATGCTCGGGCTGGTGGCTGACATGTGCTGCATAGTGCGCCAGTATCTTGACTATGTGGCGCTGCCCATTGATGCACTACATGTACGGAATCCAGATAGGAAAACCAGTCATGCTTGCGCTGCCATTCCCTGAGTTCGACCCGGTTGCTTTGTCGTTCTACTCAATTGAAGTCAGATGGTACGGCCTTTCATATATGGCAGGCCTGCTGCTTGGCTGGCTTTACATCCGTCGTTTGGTCAGCACGCCCAGTTTGTGGCCCTTCGGCAAGGCGCCATTTAGCGCAGACAAGGTTGATGATCTGCTGTTGTTTATGACGGTCGGGGTCATCGTTGGCGGACGTCTTGGCTCTGTGCTGCTTTATGAGCCGGGCTATTACACGGACAATCCGTTCGAAATTCTTGCTGTCTGGAAGGGCGGCATGGCGTTTCACGGTGCGCTAATCGGTTGTGGGGCGGCTGTATCCGTGTTTGCCTGGCGCAACAATGTCAGCGCGCGTAGCGCGATGGACGTTTGCACCGCGGCAGTGCCGATTGGCTTGGTCTTTGGCCGCCTCGCCAATTTCATCAATGGCGAACTCTTTGGTCGACCAACTGATATGCCCTGGGGGATGGTTTTTCCGTCAGCGAAGTTTGATTTTCCGAATTTGGAGCCGCTTGTTCGGCATCCGAGCCAACTTTATGAGGCCGCGCTGGAAGGCGTTGCGTTATTTTTGCTTCTGCGCCTGCTGACGCACTCCAAGGGCGCACTGCAATCGCCCGGGCTGATAACGGGTATGTTTCTTATCGGCTATGGCTGTGCGCGTTCCTTTAGCGAGCTATTCCGTCAGTTCGATGTACATCATGCATTCTCCGCCTATGGCCTGACGCCAGGCATTGTTTATTCGATCCCAATGATCCTGCTCGGCATCTGGTTTGTCCGCACAGCCGGGGCACGGCAGAAGAGTTTCGCGTGACAACAACTGGCGAAGGAAGCCGACGCTGGACGCCACTTGCGCTTCAATTGGCGCGAGAGATTGAGGCAACCGGTTCAATCAGCATTCATGACTACATGCAACGCTGCCTGTGCGACCCGCAGCACGGTTATTATACGACGCGGTCAGGGATAGGCAGTGATGGTGATTTCACCACCGCTCCTGAAATAAGTCAGGTCTTTGGTGAGTTGATTGGTCTGTGGTGCGCCGTTGTCTGGCAGCAGATGGGGGCGCCGGCACACATCAATCTAGTCGAGCTCGGGCCCGGTCGCGGTGCGTTGATCGCTGATGCCCTGCGTGCAGCTCGTATACTTCCAGGTTTTCTGGATGCGATTGAGTTGCACCTTTGTGAGATCAATCCGGCCTTTCAAGCTTTGCAGGCCGACAAACTCAAGTCACTTGATTCGCCGATAGACGCCCGCTGGCATGATGCTTGGCCGAATCTTGGATCTCAGCCAACAATCGTTATCGCTAATGAATTTCTCGATACGATCCCGGGGTCGCAATGGGCACAAGACGCTGTTGGTGAATGGCAGGAGATCCGTGTTGGGCTCGACGGTGATGGCGGCTTGAACTTCATCCGAGAATATGGACAGCCGCCGTTCCATGGTGACTTAGCTCTACCACCTCCGCCGGAAACTGGTGTTGCTTTTACGTATGCGAACTTTGCAGAGCTTTCCGATCAACTCGCAGAGCAGTCAGTCGATGCGCCATTGGCTGCACTGTTTATTGACTACGGGCATACGGCGACAGCCTGGGGAGACACGCTGCAAGCTGTTCGCGGTCATCATATTGAAGAACCGTTGTGTTCGCCCGGTGAGGCAGACCTGTCACTTGCGGTTGATTTCGCGGCGTTCAAGCGGACTATCGAAAGCGCTGGGCTCAATGCTGATGGCCCAATCATGCAGGCAGAATTTTTGGGACAGCTCGGCATTACCGAACGCGCATCGAAGTTGATGGCTGCCAATCCGGGGCGGGCGAACGATATTGAAACCGCCATACTGCGGCTGATGTCTTCACCGGGCATGGGGAACCGCTTTCAGGCTGTTGGAGTGCGATCGCCGGGGCTTGATGCACTGCCAGGCTTCGCATCCAGCGGCGCTTGATGTAGTGTGGCTCTTTAGCATTGTGGCGCGCCAGCTTGGGAAGTCCTCGTGATTCAAGGAACAGTACTGCAATCAGAGGCTCTTGCAGGATTAAATGGGGTTCGGCACGGGTTCTTCACGCGCGAAGGTGGCGTTTCGGATGGCGATTACGGCTCGCTGAATGTCGGCTTTGGTTCTGATGACAATCGCGATCAGGTTGCTGAAAACCGACATCGAATTGCCGGACATCTTGGCGCGCATGTTGATGGCGTCGCTTATCCGGATATCGTTACTAACTATCAAGTACACAGCGCGGAGGCAGTCATCGTAGAGAAACCGTTTGGTTCTGATGCTGCGCCGAAAGCCGATGCGCTCGTTACGCGGACGCCTGGTCTCGCAATTGGTGCTCTGACAGCGGACTGTACGCCGGTATTGTTTGCAGATCCTGTTGCCAAAGTCGTGGCGGCGGCACACGCGGGCTGGCGAGGTGCCGTTGGTGGTGTTCTTGGAAGCACTGTTGAGGCCATGGAGAAGATTGGTGCCAGCCGTGACCGGATCCGGGCGGCGATCGGTCCAACCATTCATCAGAATGCATATGAGGTTGGTCCGGAATTCAAGACTCAGTTTGTCGATCAGGCGCCGGGCAATGCCCAATTCTTTGTGATTCCGCCAGGTCAGAAACGCGACCACTTTGATCTACCTGGCTACTGCCAGCATCGTTTGCGCGCGCTGGGGCTCGGCTTTGTCGAGGATTTGGGTCAATGCACGTACTCCAACGAATCGTTGTTTTTTAGCTATCGGCGCAAAACACATAGAAATGAACGCGATTACGGCCGCCAAATAGCTGCCATTGTCGTGACTTAAGGGTTTATTCCACAGAAATGACGAGTTAAAGTCCCGTAGACTAAGCATGTTTCAGGTGTAAACAGTTTTTCTGGCTAGACGCTGTTAGTACGAGTCGGTAACACGGAGCCTAAGGAGTACCGGTGCACAATCGCATGGCCGCAAAGTTAGTACGACGGTCGCCGGAAAACAGCGGGACATTGAGAGGGGGGCGTCTATAATGGCGACCATCAATGCAGCTGCAGCTGCGGCAATGCACGTAAGCATGCGGAGCACAATCGCAGCGTTGGCAATATTAGTCGCGGGCAGCCTAGCAGGTTGTTCAAATGGCGGTGGCAATTTGCTGGCGGACTGCAATAGTCCGTTGGCGGCAAATGGTGCAATGAAAGCGCCGGCATCCACCTCTCGGGGACGCGTCGCGATTGCGCCTGTGATCGGTGCGCCTGATACGATTGGCAAGCAGATCGTCAGCCAGGTCGGTTCTGAACTCGGTAAGAATAAGATTGCCGTTGGTACAGCAGCCGGACAACCTGTTGATTATACTCTGCGCGGCTATATTGTTGCTGCGCGAGAGGCAACAAGTACCAAAGTTTCCTACATTTGGGACGTTACTAATCCAACTGATGCGCGGGTTCACCGCATTACTGGTGAAGAGGTTGTAAAAGGGGCTGGCTCCGGCGACCCATGGTCTTCTGTGTCGCCGCAACTGGTTCAGGTGATCGCGGCCAAAACCAGTCAACAATTGAACGCCTGGATGCCTCAAAAAGCCAAACCAGTAGCGAGCAATGTCCCTGTTGCACAGGCTCCGCTGATCGCACCAGCAGCTGGGGCTGCGAAGCAAGGCACAAAAGTTGCGACCGCTACGAACACAATTGCCCGAACGGGTATTAAGCAAAGGTCACTTCCACCAGGTTCGTCTGCTGCCACGACCGGCAGTATCACCCGATCTGCTGTGGTGACAGCATTGGTTCCACAAGTTGTTGGCGCTCCGGGTGATGGTTCGCGATCTCTGGCGAGTGCGTTGCGCAATGAGCTGCTACGTAACGGCATTAAACCAACGCCTCCAGGTGTTCCAGCTTACCGGGTCGAAGGGCGCGTGAAGGTGGGACCAGTTGAGAACGGCCAACAGCCGATCAAGATCGACTGGGTCGTGCGTGATCCAAAAGGGGCAAATTTGGGCACGGTGTCTCAAGAGAACAAGATTCCGGCTGGCTCGCTCAATGGACAATGGGGTTCAACGGCCAGTGCTGCTGCAACTGCTGCGACACAGGGCATTTTGAAACTTCTGCCTAAGCCTAAGACTTAAATGCCAGAGACGTATGGCATCGCTCGAGTGAGCTTAATATCGGCTGCCATAAAAATGACATAATCTGAGCCCGGCTGTGTTTACATGGCCGGGCTCAGTTGTTAGAAGGCCGCGCGTGTTGGTTGTCTGATGAATGGACAAGTGATGCGTGGATGTAGCTCCATCTGACAGTGCTCTATGCTGGGTCTTCATAAGACATTTTGTCTTGGCCCATGTGCACAACCTTCAAAGGCTGGACAATAATGGCGACGAACCCGCCTGACGCGAGCGCCGATAAACGTCCGCTGCGTATCAAGCTTGTCTCTGGTAACGGCAATCGGCCTTTGGCCGAAGCGATCGCATCTCATCTTAATGTGCCAATGACAAAGAGCGTTTGTCGTCGATTTGCAGACATGGAAGTGTTTGTTGAAATACAGGAAAACGTGCGCGGCGAGGATGTCTTTATTGTCCAGTCGACGTCTTTTCCCGCGAACGATAACCTGATGGAACTGCTGATCCTGATCGACGCGTTGAAGCGGTCATCCGCACGACGCATCACCGCAGTCATGCCCTATTTCGGCTATGCGCGTCAGGATCGTAAGCCTGGTCCTCGTACACCTATTTCATCGAAGCTCGTCGCCAACATGATTGAGCGTGCCGGGGCGGACCGCGTCCTGACACTTGATTTGCATGCAGATCAGATCCAGGGATTTTTCGATATCCCGACAGACAACCTGTTTGCTGCACCGGTTATGGTGCGCGATATCAAGAAGAATTTTGAGCTTGGAAACCTTTGTATTGTTTCGCCGGATGTTGGCGGCGTGGTGCGAGCCCGCGGTCTAGCAAAGCGTATCGGGGCGCCTATTGCGATCTGCGATAAACGCCGTGAACGGGCTGGCGAAAGCGAAGTCATGAATGTCATTGGTGACGTTCATGGCAAGACCTGCATTTTGATCGATGACATCGTTGATTCTGGCGGTACGCTGATCAATGCGGCCAACGCCCTTTTGAAGGATGGTGCCAAGGAAGTGATGGCGTACCTTACGCATGGTGTGCTGTCGGGGGGGGCTGTCTCGCGGATCCAGAATTCGAGCATCAAATCGATGGTGCTGACAGATTCCATTCAACCAACTGAGGCTGTGCTGACTGCGCAAAACGTACGCGTTCTGCCTATCGCGGGACTGATCGGTGAAGCGATCGCGCGGACCAGCCGTGAGGAAAGCGTTTCGAGCCTATTCTACTGATCTCGAGTATCCACTTTGGAGCGGCAATCCTAATAGAACAGCTTGCCGCCGAGCCCGATGATCGTGCCTGCAAATATTGCAGTCGCCAGTGCAAGGCATATAAGCGCGCGCAAAATTGATTTGGATGATTTCGCATTTTCCGGCTCGCCCAGAATGGCTGTTTGATCCTCGTAATTGGCTAGAGGCTTGGTCCCGATGACCATCGCTTCGATCAATTGATCTTTTTTGATGAGCCGATAGAGAACGTTGGCTACGATATGCAGGAAGATGAATACGAGGATAATTTCTTCGAACAGCCAGCCATGCATTTTGCCGAACCATTCGCTCGTCTCATCGCTCAGGAGGAGCGCGAGCGGTCCCCACGTGACCGAGTTATGTTCCGTTGCCAGTAGGCCGAATATGGCCTGGCAGCCAACGAGAGCCAGTAAGGCAATGATCATGTAGCTGCCGAGCGGGTTGTGGCCAAGATAGTGCCGGTCGCGTTGGCGTATGAGGTCAATTCCATAGCGAAACGCATTCCATGGCCAGATCGCGTCCCAGGGCGTGGTGTAACAGTGCTCGATTTCGGCGGCTTCGGCTGAAGTGAGCCCACAGGGCGAACGCAAGGCGAAGCCGCTTATCCACAGCCCGTCAGGGCGGTCATGGTCCGACTCAATGTTTGTTTGGT
>CAJQQK010000225.1 GCA_905480435.1 uncultured Hyphomicrobiaceae bacterium
GGCCGAAATCGGAATACATCGCCCCGAAATCGGCATCGAGCGCGCGCAGAACCTCGTTGACGACAGCGCGGATGACGCGCAACGGATGGTCCGCCGGCACCCGATCCTCCAGGTCCACATACGAAAACAAAGCCCCCGTCAATGCATCCGATCCGCGCATCGCCGCCCCCATTGCTGATGACGACACCGAATCTGATTTGCCCTACGCTGTCAGCGACGATTTTCAACAGCCTGTTAGGCCGTTATGGCGTTGATTGTATTGTGACCAAGAAGTGATGCGCAAACTGGCGCACTCATAGTTGCAACGCTGTGTGCTGGGTTAGAGTAGCTCGGTCACATATATCGTTGCGACTTGTGCGGTTGTCGCATGTTGGCTCGCAGCAGAAAGTTCCGACATGCCAGATACTTCGTTGTCTTCTCCGTTTCATGCGGGCGAACAGCTGACACAAACCCGCGTTGGCGTGCGGGACGAGATTGAGCAAAGAGCTCAAACGACCATTCGTGACTTCATGCCGGACCAGCATCGCGCATTTTTTGAGATGCTGCCGTTTGTACTTGTCGGTACGACGGATGGGGAGGGACGGCCTTGGGCGTCGATTGTTACCGGGCAACCCGGCTTTGTGACGACGCCTGATGAAAAAACGATTCAGATCGCTGCTTCACTGCTTGTTGGTGATCCTCTCAATGAGACGCTTGAAGCCGGCGCCGACGTGGGACTGCTTGGTATTCAGCTGGAGACACGGCGGCGGAACCGTTTGACGGGAATAATCCAATCCGTGGCGCCAGATGGGCGCGCGGATGGCATTACAATTGCGCTTAGTCAGAGCTTCGGCAATTGCCCAAAATACATTCAGACGCGGACGGTACAGATGCCGTCGTCCGCTGAGGCTGGCGGTGCTGCTCCGAATGTTGTCACAAGTGACCGATTTGATGAGCAAGCCCGTGCACTGATAACTGCTGCTGATACACTTTTTATTGCGACGACCTATCGAGGCGATGGCAATGATGCGTCAAATGGTGCTGATGTCTCGCATCGTGGCGGCAAACCAGGTTTTGTTCACATTGAAAATGACCGAACATTTGTGTTGCCTAACTTCGCGGGCAACAACTATTTCAACACCATAGGCAACATTGTCATGAACCCGCGGGCAGGTTTTCTGTTCGTTGATTTCGATCGAGGCGACCTGCTCTATATGACAGGCCATGCTGAGATTGTTTGGAATGGTCCTGCAGTTGAGGCTATAGGTGGTGCTGAAAGATTGATCCGGTTTCGCGCGGAGGAGATCTTTCAGGTATCAAACAGCCTTGGATTGACGTTTCAGTTCGGTGGGTTCTCGCCGTCGCTCAAGCGTACGGGGACTTGGCCCGAGACCTAACGATTTACTTGCGGGGGCAGGAACGCAGCGTAACGGCGCGCTCTGAAGGACTCAAAAATGAGCACTATTAGTGAGACGGCTGGTGATGATACGGCTGGCGAGGTTGCTCGTGGGCAGGAAAACCGAACCGCGAAACGTAACGCGATTGTTTACTCTGTTTGTCAGGCGCTCAACGGTTCAGCGGCACCGGTCAATTTCGCGCTCGCTGGTCTTGCTGGCAGCTATCTGCTTGGCCCTGACAAGTCGCTCGCAACTGTGCCTGTTACCGGGTTCAGTGTCGGTATGGCCCTTGGCACGTTGCCAGCCGCGCTGCTGACGCGATCCATGGGACGCAAGTACGGCTTCATGGTCGGCCTGGTGATGGGCATCATCGGCATGCTCATTTCGGCTTATGCCTTGGTGATTGGTAATTTCCTGTTGCTGTGTCTTGGCACCACGACGAGTGGGATCTCGAACGGTTTTGGGCAGCAATATCGTTTTGCAGCAGCCGATCGAGGAACGCCGGATTTCAGAGCCAAGGCGATTTCCTGGGTGCTCATTGGTGGCATTGCGTCAGCCGTTATCGGCCCGCAGTTGATCATCTATACGAGTGATCTGCTGCTGCCGGTTCAATTTGCTGGTGCGTTTCTATGCTCTTCGCTGCTCTTTGTGTTGGCGATCGGTGCGATGTCATTCCTGGATGCGAGCCCGGCGCCGCAGGAAGCCAACGCAGCCCCGGTTGGAGCCCCTCGATCACTGGCAACGATTATGATGCAGCCGAGGTTCATGGTCGCGCTTCTTTGCGGCACGTCTGCCTTTGCCTTGATGACGTTTGTGATGACCGGTGCGCCGCTCGCGATGGTTGCCGAGGGCATATCGCGAGATCATGCCGTGCTCGGTATCCAATGGCATGTGATGGCGATGTTTGCGCCGAGCTTTTTCACCGGCAATCTGATTGCGCGGTTTGGCAAGGAAACCATCGTTGCAACGGGGATGATCATCTTGGTTGTTTGCGGTGTTGTTGGTTTGATGGGCATCGATCTTTGGCACTTCTGGCTGTCGCTCATTCTCCTCGGTTTGGGTTGGAATTTCGCGTTTATTGGTTCGACCGCGATGGTCACCGAGACGTACCGGTCGCATGAAAAGAACAAGGCACAAGGCGTGCATGATCTGGTCTTGTTCAGTTTTGTTGCCCTCGCCTCATTCATGGCTGGACTGGTGCTCAATGCGTTCGGCTGGGCAACGCTCAACATGGTGATCTTTCCGGTCGTTGTGCTGTCACTTGTGGCACTGATCGCGCTGCTGCGGTTGGAGCGCAAGCAGACGGGGGCTTGAGGGATAAGCGCATCTTTGTGGCGTGATCTCCGGTCAAACTTTGCAGGCAGATGGATTGGTGTTCTGATGAATTTGGTTCGCGGGATATTTTTCGGTGTGGCTATGGCGGCGGCGCTTGTTGGCGCAGCTACTGTCAGTGCCCAGAACTACCGGCCAGCTGGCGGTAAAATCGTTGGCGGTAGTCCGGCAACGAGCAAAGGTTGGCCGGGACAAGCGGCTTTGCGCAATTCTGCTAAAACCAAGGATGTTGCCCACTACTTCTGCGGTGGCACCGCGATCTCGAAGCACTGGGTTCTGACTGCCGCGCACTGCATGCATGAGTATCTTGACGGCGTGGAGACGGCGATTGTCGACAAAGGCACGACGCTTAAGGCGCGGCTGCAGGTTGTCCTTGGCGCTGATGATCTGACGCGTGTTGCCAAAGGCAATGTCTTCGACGTCACCGAAATTCAAATACATCCAAAGTATCGCCCCCACATTGAAGATGCGCTCGACCTATCGGATCCGAAAGATCGTGACATCGCGCTTGGCGAGATCTCCCTTTATGTTGGCCAGGACATTGCCCTCCTGCGATTGAACCGACCTTATACGGGGAAGACTTCGCAGCTGTCGCTGACCCGGAATAGTGATCCGGCCAACGCTGGTGCCAGAGTGTCGGTTACCGGTTTCGGCAAGACGATCAAGGACCCCGATGTATGGGGCATGCAGCGCTTCTCACATCGGACGCGAAAGCAGGCGGCCCTGGTTGCAGGTTCGTCGACGTTACTGCAGACCGCGGTTGAGACGGTTGCGGCACCTGTCTGTCGCGAAGCGCATAAACTGAGCAATTGGAAAACTAAAAAAGTGCTGATCGGTGACGCGCAAATATGTGCGGGCCTGGAGCTCGGTGGCAAAGATAGCTGCAATGGGGACAGTGGCGGCCCGCTGACGATGCTTGGCAGCGATGGCAAGCCGTATCAAATCGGAGTCGTCAGTTGGGGGAAGCTCGCCTGCGCTTCTCAAAAATCTTACGGGATCTATACACGCGTTTCTTCTCATGCTGATTGGATACAAAAACATACCGGTCCGCTACGTGGCGTTCCGGCGAGTGCTGTCAATGCGGATACGGAAAGGCTGCAAGACCAGGATATCCAGCTAGCGCTGTCACAGCTGAAAGGGTTGCTTGGCAAAGCCCAAGGAGGGCTCCGTATCGGCATCGAAGGCGGTAACCGCGTGGCACTTGGCAATAAGGTCCGGTTCCAGGCAGAGAGCGACATTGCGGGCCGTTTGGCGATTATAGATATCAATGCCTCGGGCGAGGTGCTTTTGATCTTTCCCAATACCGTCTTTGAGGGGCAGTTTCGCTCGAATATCAAAGTGGGTGAGCGCATCAACGTGCCAACGCGCGGCCATGGCAACGCTTTTCGCGCAGTTGAACCCACCGGCAAAGGCCGTCTAATCGGATTGGTGGTGCCGAAAAAATTTGATATTGCCCGACATCTCGTTGGGTCCACCGCACGGACCAAAGGCTTTGCCGCCGTACACGAGCCGACCAGCTATTTTATGCGTTTTATTCGTCAGATCGAAGGCTTTTTGATTGGCTCACGCACGTCCGGCGGCAAGCCTCTAAGCGACTGGGCTTACGACGTCGTCGAGTACGAAATCGTGCGGTGAGGGCTTGGTGCATCACTGTTTGAATTGATTTGTCGAGTTAGGTTCAAGCGCTTCACAAGGCCGGAGCAGGGACGCATAGTGAGAGAATATTGGTGTATGCGTATTTAGGGGCGAGGGATGGAATGCGAGTTTGGCAATTCAATTTGTGATGTCATCGCGTCAGTCATTGACGTAGCTAAGTCGGGATTTCCTTGGTTGGAGGCTAGATGGGAAGAGATCCATCAAGGGAATCCGAAAGCTGACAAATTGCTTGGGCCACTGACAGCCGGGACCAAGCAACTCTTCGATCCCTTACGTCCACATCTTGAAGCTATTTTCGGTCTGGTCGGGCTGTCGTTTGCTATTTGGCGATGGTATCGGCATCGGGAAAAGGTGCTGCACAAGCGGCTTCTTGAATATCTATTGGATGAAGAGAAGCGTCTTGGCACGTCTTTGGAAGGTATGCTTGAGGCAATAGATCATCCTACCACTCGGAGAAGACCTCGATCGCCTTTGTTGGTTTCTAGAGCTTTGCGGAAGGTTCTAAAGCGAAAAAACTGGAAGGGGACATCAATATTTACGAGTGTTGAGCATACTACCGAGACCCAACTTGTTTTGGCTGGAGTGAAAGTTGGCAATCAACTCGAGCTATTGGAGAAAGCGAAGGCCGGCTACCGTGAACAGCAGGCCGCTGTTCACATTTTGGCGGGAGCGATAAAGTCGGCACGCGCCGCTAAATATCTTGTGGGAAGAGATGAGCAGCGTCAGCATGCGCAAGCATTGGAGAGCTTCAGATATGCTTTAGCAGGCTGTTGAAAATCGTCGCTGACAGCGTAGGGCAAATCAGATTCGGTGTCGTCATCAGCAATGGGGGCGGCGATGCGCGGATCGGATGCAGTGACGGGGGCTTTGTTTTCGTATGTGGACCTGGAGGATCGGGTGC
>CAJQQK010000226.1 GCA_905480435.1 uncultured Hyphomicrobiaceae bacterium
TACTTTGGGTGTCGTCGTGGCCTGGCTATGAAGTCGAACAAGCATTTGCGCCTCCGTCTCGGATATCCCTCAAAACCGAACGTGCCATGAAAAGGGCCGAGCGCCGAGGATCAATGTGATCATCCGGGATGGAACAGCTATGAGCGTTGCGCCTATAAATTCCGCTCGTTCCGATATTCGGATGGCACTTACCAGCCATATGGCGGTGGCCCACGCGAGCTCTGCCCGTACCTTTAAGTAACACGACATATACGACTGGGATCGCAATGCGGTTCCGGTCGTATCTTGAATGAAATTAACAAGCCCATGCACGTCGCGTTTAATAGGAGCCTTAAATCACCCGACGATTGGGCGTTTTAAGGCGCATTGTGAATCCTTAAAAACACGACATGCTGTAAATATTGCGGCTATCGCTCGACGCGCTAGCCGCCTGAGACCGCAAATATATTCGCGGCACGGCCTGAAGCTGCCCGATCTGCTTCACCAAATGCCAGCCCAAGATGGGCCCAGGTCTCGATCAATGCCTCAGCAAGATGCTCGATTGCAGCCGCGTCATGGAGTGGCGTCGGCGTAATACGCAGCCGCTCCGTGCCTTTCGGCACTGTTGGGTAATTAATTGGTTGAATGTAAATGTTGTGCTTGGCCAACAGTCGGTCACTCGCAGCTTTACACTTTTCAGCATCGCCAATCATTATTGGCAAAATGTGCGTTTCCGTATCCATCACAGGCAATTGGCTTTCAAGCAGTCTCGAATGCGTTGCAGCGACCGCACGTTGCTGCCCCTCGCGTTCGACCGATGACGCCTTAAGATGACGGATTGCAGTAGTTGCAGCCGCAGCGACCGGAGGTGGCAGCGCGGTTGTGAAGATGAAGCCCGGCGCGTAACTGCGCACAGCATCGATCAAGACTTTAGAACCGGTGATGTAGCCACCGAGCGTTCCGAACGCCTTTGCTAACGTACCTTCGATCACATCGATCTGGTCGAGCAGCCCCTCACGCTCGGCGATACCGCCGCCACGTGGGCCGTACATGCCAACCGCATGCACTTCGTCCAGATAGGTCAGCGCATTGTATTTATCAGCCAACGCCGCGATCTCGGCGATCGGCGCGATGTCGCCGTCCATCGAATAAACACTCTCGAAAACGATCAGCTTGGGTCGCTCGAGCGGCAGCGCGGCAAGCAGCTCTTCGAGATGAGCCATATCGTTATGCCGGAAAATCTGCTTGGTCGCTCGCGAGGTATTCACGCCATCAATCATCGATGCGTGATTGAGCTGGTCCGACAACACAACCACATCGGGCAGTAAACGAGCGATCGTCGAGATGCCGGCAAGGTTCGAAACATAGCCCGAGGTGAAAACCAGAGCCGCCTCTTTGCCGTGCAGATCCGCGAGCTCGGCTTCAAGTTCAATCAATGGATGGTTCGTGCCGGAAATGTTGCGGGTACCACCAGCACCGACGCCGGTGCGCGCGGCGGTCTCCTGCATCGCAGTGATAACGTCTGCGTGCTGGCCCATGCCGAGATAATCGTTCGAGCACCAAATTGTAATGTCGCGACTGGAACCATCTGGCTCGCGCAGAATGGCCGTTGGGAATTCACCTGCACGACGCTCTAGGTCAGCAAAAACACGGTAGCGTTGCTCCGTATGCAGCGCGTCCAGAGCTTCCGAGAAGACATGATCGAACTTGCTCACAATACCACCGTCCCTCGAAATTACGACCGTCGGTCCACTTAAGGCCCGATGCAAACCCAATCAGGCGCCGGTCTCAAGTCACACACCGGCTTCCAAACTGACCAAAGACATGCAGATTATGGAATATATACCTGCTATCGTCCAGATCTTTGCGACATATCAAAGACCTTACGGCCACCGAATGGCTCTCACCATTGCGCAAAACGCGACAACTGGTGTGCAACATTGCCACCTTCGGCGCGACAAGACGCAGATTGCCCAGCCCTTTATCATCGATCGGGCAGACAACAGGTCGACACGCGCCTATAACGTCCCGCCGGGCTCGCTCTAACGCCCGGTACGGTGAAAACCAAGAGTACAATGCAAGCATGGCAACTGGCGCGGATATCGAGCTTGGCCCCGGCGGTTCTGCCGGCCGACAAACGCGAACACTCATGGGTGTCGCGTCGGCACACTGGTTGAGCCATGTCCATATTATGGTATTGCCGCCGCTGTTTCCCGTGCTGAACAGCCAACTTGGCCTCAGTTACATCCAGCTCGGTTTCGTCATGGCCGTGTTTGGTGTCGTCTCTGGCTTGACACAAGTCCCGATGGGCGTGCTGGTCGATCGCTTCGGCGCGCGCGGTATTCTGTTGACCGGACTGTGCTGCGGCGGGGCAGCCTTCATGGCGATGGGGATCTATCCAACCTATCCGATGCTGCTTGCAGGTGCCGTTGTCGCGGGATTTGCAAATAGCGTTTATCACCCGTCGGACTATGCACTGCTGTCAACCGGGATGGATGAGCGCCGGATGGGTCGTGCATTCTCGATACACACATTCGCAGGCTTTCTTGGTGGCGCCATCACGCCGGTTATGATGGCCTTTATCGTCGCCCGCTACGATGTTCAGACGGCATTGATTGTGGCCGGCGCATTCGGTCCCGTTATCGCTCTCCTTCTGATTGTCATCGGGCTACCCGACAGCCGTATTGATCTGAACCGGAATCCTGACATACCGGCTGCAAAACCAGCAACCTTCCGAGATGTTTGCACACCGGCAATCTTGATGCTGATGGTGTTTTTTGTGTTGCTCGGACTTTCAACCAACGGCATCAATGGATTTGGTGTTTCTGCCCTGATCACGGGCTATAGCGTGGATTACCAGACGGCATCGCTGGCCGTCACATTCTTCCTTGGTTTCGGAGCAGTCGGCGTGCTGGCCGGCGGTTATCTTGCCGACAAGACGGACCGGCATGGCCTGGTTGCAGCCGGATGCTTCGCGCTCAATGCCATTATTGTCTTCGCGATCGCAGTTCTGACGCCACCAACCTTCGTGCTGATGGCCATGCTGGGCGCGGCTGGCTTTTTCGCAGGCCTTATAGCTCCATCGCGCGACATGCTGGTGCGCAAAGCAGCCCCGAAAGGCGCAGCCGGCCGGGCGTTTGGCATCGTCTCCACCGGCTTCAATATCGGCAGTATCATTGGGCCGATGATCTATGGTTACATCATGGATCTCTCGCTACCGCGCGTCGTCTTTATGGTCTCGGCCTGTTTCATGATCGCAACCGTCCTGCTGGCAATTGCGACCGAGCGGCGCGAAGCGAAAGCTAGATAACGATAGCCATTCACAGACTGATTTGTCTGAACGCAGCCTGTTGCCAACCAAATGGAAAGCAGTAGATTGCGCCATCACAACCAATCCCCGCGAGGCACAAGACTATGGCGACCAACAAGAAGAAACTGCTGCTATCAGAATCCCTCGCGCCGCCCGCCCGCGCACTGCTCGACGCACGCGATGATATCGAGCAGGTCTACTTCTCGCATATGTTGCCGAACGATGAGTTCCTCGCACTCGTCAAAAAAGAAGCGCCCGTCAACGGTTGGACGCTCGGTGCCACGCGGATCAATGCTGAGGTCATCGACGCAGCTCAGGCGCTGGATGTCACGGCCCGTATCGGTGTTGGCTATGACGCGGTTGATATACCAGAGCATACCAAGCGCAACATTCCTGTGATGATCGCGGGCACGGCCAATTCGCCATCCGTCGCCGAGCAAGCAATGTTCATGATGCTGTGGCTTGCAAAGCGGTCCAGCGAACTTGATACCGTGGTGCGCGGCGGCAAATGGTTCGATCGCATGACGACCGTGCCCTATGATATTTTTGAGAAAACCGTCGTCATCGTTGGCTTCGGGCGCATCGGCACACGCACCGCCAAGCGTTGCGATGCAATGGATATGACGGTGCTGATCTATGATCCGTTCGTTGACAATGCTGCAATTGAGGCCGCTGGCTATGAAGCCGTTGATGACCTCGACAAGGCTCTGCCCCGTGCTGACTTCGTCTCGATCCATTGTCCGAAGACGCCCGATACAGTGGGCATGTTCAACAAAGATCGTCTCGCCCACATGAAGGCGACGGCCTATCTCGTCAATACGGCGCGCGGCGGCATCGTCGATGAAGCTGATCTGCACAAGGCGCTTGTTGACAAAAAGCTCGCCGGCGCAGGGCTTGATGTGTTTGCTGAAGAGCCGGTCAACCTCGACAATCCGCTGCTTGAACTCGACAACGTGATCACGTCGCCGCACATGGCAGGCGTTACCCGCGAGGCGCTCTCACGCATGGGTGTCAATGCCGTGAAGAACATCCTGAGCGTGTTTGACGGCAAGCCCAATGTTGAAAACACGATCAACAAGGAAATTTTTGGGGGCTGACAAGCCAAGAGCCAAATCTGAAGGTCCAAACCCTCGAATTTGCCGATCGGGGCTGATGATGGCAAGCTGTTGCCATCATCTCAATGTCTATTGACGAATTCCATTCGCTCGAAAGTTATTGCCGGAAAGTTGTTACCATGTCAGACGCAGCAGCCAACAAAGCCATCCTCAAGCAAGCTTTCGATCTTTGGCACGAGACCAAGGGTGACAGCGTCGATCACTGGATGAGCATTATGGCTGACACGGTCGATTTTCGATCACTGGCTGACGGCAAGCCGGGCCTTGAGTTTACCGCCCGACGTCGAAGCAAGGCCGAAGTCGGAGAATATATGAGCGGCCTGCTCGCGATGTTTGAGATGATCAGCTACACCGTGGATTTCTATGTCGCAGAAGGTGATCGTGTTATTGCCATCGGCTCGACGTCCTGGCGCAACCGGCAGACCGGCGAACCATTTGACACGCCGAAATCGGATGCCGTTCGTTTTAAAGACGGCAAGATCATCGAATTTTTCGAGATCTACGATACAGCGGTTGTTATGGCTTGTGCCGGTGGCGCCGCACCTTGAGTAAACTCCCCAGCCCCGGTATGCTTTGACATGATCTCGTCACACATTTGGATTGTGATCTGTCCAATGGAGCCTTGGCATTACGATTCAGCATTGAGAACAATGGCAAGAACGATGCCGATGCTCGGCCGACCAACGAACCGAAATGTTCGAGGCGTGTCCAATTAACAGCGAAAGTTAGCGCTAGACGACTGGCTTTTGCGCCCAAATCCAATCTCACACAACGAGGCACTTGCCGAAGTTTGAACTTCTGTGATCGGGGAACTGTCTCGATCACAGGGTAAACTGGCTTCCACCGGTTATTCCGACGCTACTTCCGCACGTGCAAATTGACGGAGACGTTTCCATGGCAGCCTCTTCACAGCGTTCGCTTAACGCAGCTGACGTCCTCACTCTATTCAGCCAAGTGCGCGATGACAGTCGCAGCCTAGCCCTGCCCCTGTCGGATGCCGATGCGACCGTACAGTCAATGCCGGATGCGAGCCCCGCAAAGTGGCACTTGGCGCATACGACATGGTTCTTTGAGCGTATGGTGTTGGCGCCAAATCTTAGCAATTATCGCGCGTTCGATGAGACCTTCAATTTTCTGTTCAACTCGTATTACGAGGCGATTGGCGCGCGGCAGCCGCGTCCGCGTCGCGGTATGATCACGCGCCCGTCACTCGACACCGTCCTCAACTATCGCGAGCATGTGAACGAAGCGATCTCGCGTCTGCTGCATCAAACATCAGATCCAGCCATAACCGAACTGGTTGAACTTGGATGTCACCACGAGCAGCAACATCAGGAACTATTACTGACGGACATTCTGCATCTGTTTGCGCAGAACCCACTGCAACCGGCTTACAAAGACCCGGAACCACTGGCTGTAAGCCATGCACAAACCGGGGCTGAGAAGTGGCATTCGTTCGATGGCGGCATTGTTGACATTGGCTATGAAGGCAGCGGCTTCCATTTTGACTGCGAAGGGCCGCGCCATCGCACACTGATCGAGCCGTTTGCGCTCGCCCACGCACAAGTCACCAACGGTGATTGGATCGCATTCATTGAAGCCGGTGGCTATCGCGAACCGCTGCATTGGCTTTCTGCTGGCTGGGACACAGTCAAAACCAACGACTGGTCAATGCCGTTCTATTGGCAAAATCGCGATGGCGAATATTGGAGCATGACGCTGCGCGGCGCACAGCCGGTCGACCCAATGGCGCCGGTTACCCACATCAGTTACTTCGAAGCCGATGCATTCGCGACCTGGGTTGGCTGCAGGCTGGCTTCAGAGGCTGAGTGGGAACACGTTGCGAGCGATCTCAAAGTGGAGGGCAACTTCGCTGACAGCGGTCGCCTGCGCCCAAAACTAATCGACGGCGACGACACAAAAAGTGACGCGCACCCGACTCAAATGTTCGGCGATAACTGGGAGTGGACCCGCAGTCCGTTTACAGCCTATCCGAGATTCAAAACATCAGAAGGTGCGGTTGGCGAATACAACGGCAAATTCATGTGTGGCCAGTTCGTATTGCGCGGTGGCTCTTGCGTGACGCCAGCAGGCCATGTACGCCCGACTTATCGAAATTTCTTCCCCCCCGATGCGCGCTGGCAGTTTTCCGGCCTGCGCCTAGCGAAGGATCTTTAATATGAACAGCTCAGTTGCAGCCCAGATCATCGAAGCAATGGATGCCCAGACAGCAGCCTTTAGGGCCGACGTCATCGCGGGTCTATCTGAGGCGGACAAATTGCTGCCAAGCCGGTGGCTCTATGACGATTGCGGCTCAGATCTATTCGAGCAGATCACAAAGTTGCCCGAGTACTATCCAACCCGCACCGAAACCGGGATACTGACCAGCAATGCACAATCGTTGGCAGCCTTTTGCGGCCAGCAAGCTGTGATCATAGAGTATGGCGCGGGCGCCAGCATCAAATCGCAGATCCTGCTCAATGCGCTCAGACAACCGCGCATGTATGTCCCCGTTGATATTGCAGGCGACTTTCTAGCCGCTGCAGCAGAGCGTCTGCGCAAACGGTTTCCCGCACTCGAAGTGCTGCCGGTTGCGGCCGACTTCACGCAGGAATTCGATCTCCCGAATGCAGTGCCAGCTGAATTCAAGCGCACGGGATTTTTTCCCGGCTCAACGATCGGCAACCTTGCTCCAGAAGAAGCAATCAGCTTCCTCAGCCGCGTGCATCGCCATGTCACTGACAGGCAGTCAGCAGATCCCCAACCAGGCCGCACACTGATTGGCATTGACCTGAAGAAATCAACCGACGTGCTGATACCGGCATACGACGATGCAGCCGGCGTCACCGCTGCGTTCAACCTCAACCTGTTGAGGCGCATAAATCGCGAGTTGGGCGGCACCTTCAAACTCGACCAATTCCAACATGAAGCGCGTTGGAACGATGCTGCATCATCGATCGAGATGCACATTGTGTCATCAACAGATCAAACGGTCGTCGCCGCAGGTAAGGCTTTTGACTTTGCTGAGGGCGAAACCATCCACACTGAAAGCTCGCGAAAATATTCTCAGGAAGGCTTCGCGGCCATTGCTGCAGATGCCGGATGGCGGGTAACGCAAACCTGGACTGACAGCGATGATCTGTTCGCCATCGTCGGACTGGAGACGCTTTAGAGCTTCTCCTCGATGACGCCTTTCGACACCATGTCGTCGATGGCAACGGCGCCGTAGCCCAGCTCAGCCAGCACGTCGCGGGAATGCTCCCCGACGTGGGGGCTGTGACTGAGCATATGGCCGGTTTCGTGAGGCGGTTGTCCGGGGATTGATGCCATCGGTATCCGTCCAAGCGTATCATCCTCCACCCACCGTATCGCATCGACGGCCTTGACTTGTTCGTCGTTGAACAACTCCTCGTGGGTGTGGACAGCAGCGTGCAGCACGTCGATTTTAGCAAATTCTCCGGACCACGCGCGCGTCGTTCTTGTCTCGATGATCGGGATGATCATCGCCATCAAAGCGTCCGCATTTTCGACCCGCGCGCGCGGGTTGGCGAAACGATCATCGTCAATCCATTCAGGATGACCGACAAGTTTTGCGAACGCCTCGAATGGTATTTGTCGACGCGCGTTGATGTTCATAAAGCCATCGGCTGTACGAAACGTGCCAACTGGGACGCCGATCGGCTCGACGGCTCCCTTTTGCAAAGACGAATCGATCAGTGCCGCTTCCTGAAACACCAAAGACGCTTCGAGCAGGCTGGTTTCGATATGAGCGCCAGTGCCTTTCATCGCCCGCTTGTAAAGCGCAGCCGAGACCGCCTGGAACGTGTAAAGCCCGGTGGCAAAATCGATCGCGAGCATGTTGATCCGTTGCGGCATCCCGGTCGCATCGCGATTGATCGACATAATCCCGGTATAGGCCTGCATCACGCTATCGGTTGCCGCTTGGCCAATTCGATCGCCTTTGGTGCCAAACCCCGACACCGACGCATAAATGATCGACGGATTGCCTTGCGCGACGGTTTTATAATCGAGCCCGAACCGGTCAATCTTGCCGACCCGGTAGTTTTGCAACAGCACATCAGCCTTAGTCGCGAGTTTTTGTGCGACCTCGACGCCCTCAGTTGTCTTCAGGTCAAGCGCCAGACTGCGCTTTCCCCGGTGAACAACAACAGAATGCGCGGTCTGATCGCCAATCGATTTGCCAAGTTGGCGGCTCCAGCACCCGGCCCCCGTCGGCTCAAGCTTGATGACATCGGCACCGTTGCGCGCAAGCATCATGCCGCAGTAAGGACCGGCAATCCCCTGCGACAAATCGAGGACAGTTAGACCTTCGTACGGCAAATCCAGCGTGCTCACTATGGTACTTTCCTCAATATGTGCTAGGTCAGCAGGTTAGTTTTGTCGCAAAACTGAAACGTTTATGTCCAGAAAATGGGACGAGAGAAGCTCTTTTCGTATCCTGTGAGATAGCTTACACCGTCGCAATTGAGTGACGAACCCTATCAGAACGGATATCAGCAGGAGTTCTGCTGGCTGCCTATGGGGGGCAGTTTTTGGGGCGGAGAGCTGCCTGCCAACAGAATTGTCCGGAGCAATCGTTTCGGACACGCAATATGACGGGATCACGGAATGTTCGAGTTGCTCTTCGCAGACTTCGTCGGGGCTGCCTTGGCGCAGATGAATGAAGTGTCATTGCTGTCATCGCCGGAATGGTGGCGCGCGCACTATGATGATTTGATCAAGGTCTTTTTGATCGACGTCACACTCGCTGGCGATAACGCAATTGTGGTTGGCTTGGCCGCAGCACAGGTCGCACCAGAAATCCGCAACAAAGTAATATTCTGGGGGATCGCGGCCGCCGTCATCCTGCGCATCTATTTCGCCGCGATCACACAACAGCTGCTCGCCATTGTCGGCCTGACACTTGCCGGTGGCGTGCTGCTTGCCTGGGTGTGCTGGAAAATGTACCGCGAAATTTCCGAGAGTAATGGCGCCGAGACGTTGGCCGTACTCGATGGCGACAACGTTGCCATGGAAAACGCCAAAAAGGTTTCGTTCTGGGCAGCCGTCGGCCAGATCACGCTGGCTGATCTCTCGATGTCCTTGGACAATGTCCTGGCAGTCGCGGGGGCTGCCGGCGAAAGTCAGTTGGTCCTGATCATTGGCCTTGGTCTCGCGATTGTACTGATGGCTGTTGCAGCACACTTCATTGCCCGCCTGCTGGTCACCTACCCCTGGATTGCCTGGCTCGGTCTCTTGATGATCGTCTGGGTCGCAGCCGACATGATCTATCGCGGTGGCCATGAGGTAACTTGTCAGGCCTGGAGCTTTGGTTGCTCAGAAGATCTCTATGAGGCGATCCGGCACCGATTGGGTTTGTAAGATCCAATCTCGATAGGGCGGCCGAGTAGCGAGACACGTCTCAGGATGTGCGGACCACCCTCAAAGTACTCGCGTTCCCCTTCGGGGTTCGCGAGGCAGTCCGCCAATAGCAAGCGCGAAAAATCCCGCCTCGCGCGGCGGGCTAAAACCTGTGCTGTACGGTTGCAAATGGACCGCCGCTTGGCCGGGAACGCTAGACGATGTGTGGTGCCGGTTATCAACCAACATCGACTTTCCAAGCTGCCTCGAACAGCCTTTTTACGCCAAGAGCACGCCCCCAGAGCGTCGAGCCTGATGATCTGGCATACGATTGGCGCAGCGGACTTCGCGTGGTTTGATAGGCCCTCAACCGCCGAGGGGACGTCATGTCTGAGCCAGAGTATGAGATCTATGCCATCAAATATGCCGAACGCGTCGGCATTCGCGGCCAGACATTCATGGACGGTGATCCGCATGAGGCACCGATCGCAATGGACTATTTTGTCTGGGCGCTGAAATCACCAGAGCGCACGATTGTCGTCGACGTCGGTATGAACCGAGCTGAAGGGGAGCGTCGCAAGCGCACTTTTCTGCGCTGCCCGACAGAAGGCCTCAAGCTGATTGGGATTGATCACGAAGACGTCCAAGACGTTGTGATTAGCCATATGCACTATGATCATGCCGGCAATTTGGAGCTGTTCCCGAACGCACGCTTCCACATCCAAGACACTGAAATGGCATTCGTCACAGGTCGAGCCATGACGCACGAGCGGTTGCGTCACTCATACTGCCTGCCTGATGTCATCCAGATGGTCACAATGGTCTATGGCGACCGGGTTGTGTTCCATGATAGCGACCAGTCGCTCTATCCAGGCATCAATTTACATGCAATGCCCGGCCATGCGCGCGGCCTGCAATCGTTGACCGTCAACACGGCTCGCGGCACCGTGGTTGTGGCCTCGGATGCGGCTCACTACTACGAAGGGTTTCTTGATGAGCAAGTGTTCATGACCCACGAGAATATATTCGATTTGGTCGAAAGTTATCGCAAGCTACGCCGGTTGGCGCCAAGCGACGACCATATTATCCCAGGCCATGATCCGGAAGTTCTGAAGCGCTACCCATCAGCTGGTGAAGGTTTAGAAGGCATTGTCGCCAGGGTCGATGTTGCACCGCTGATCTCCGTGATCAGCTAGTTACGGACCCTAGCCAAGCATGCGCTTCATCTCATCACGGAGCTCATCGGCAAGCTCATCTTTGCGTGCCAGAGCATAGGCCATGTTTGCTGTCAGGAACCCAATTTTTGAGCCGCAATCGTGAATCTCGCCGTCATAGCGATCGGCGAAGAAGCCCTGACCGAGTTGATCGCGCAGCTTCAGCATCGAGTCCGTCAGCTGGATCTCACCGCCGACGCCCGCTTCCTGACGGCCCAGAAATTCGAAGATCTCTGGCTGCAGAATGTAGCGCCCGGTGATGTGCCAATTTGAAGGCGCCGTGCCTGGAGCTGGCTTCTCGACCATGACGTTAATCGGCGAATAGGATGCCTGCACATCATCCACGCCAACGATGCCATATTGGTGCGTTTGATCTTCCGGCACCGGCGCGACGTTGATGTGATTACCGCCGACCTCGTTGTAGGCTTCGATCATCGATCCAAGGCATGGCTTGTCGCTGAGATGCAGCATATCCGGCAGCAGCAATGCGAACGGCTCATCGCCGATGATATCGCGCGCGCACCAAACCGCATGGCCCAACCCGAGCGGCTCCTGTTGGCGCGTAAAACTTGTCATGCCAGCCGCTGGTTGATCTGCTTTCAAGCTCTTCAGGGCTTCGTGCTTGTCACGTCGAGCGAGTGTGTCCTCAAGCTCATAGGCAGCGTCGAAATGATCTTCAATGACCGCCTTGTTGCGCCCGGTGACAAATACAAAATGCTCTATGCCGGCTGCACGTGCCTCATCGACGACATGCTGGATCACCGGCCGATCAACGACGGTTAACATTTCCTTGGGCACCGCTTTGGTGGCCGGCAGAAAGCGTGTGCCAAGACCAGCAACTGGAAATACAGCTTTGCGGATTTTCTTGTGAACCTTGTCGTGAACCTGGGTCATCCCTCGTACTCGCCCTCAAACGTTAAATAGATCGCCAATCTTGATCTGCAGGAACTTACCAAGCTTTACCCTGCCAAACCGACCGTCCGTAATTACGACGAGTTATGCTCGACGCAGTGACATTTTTGTAAGGCATTTCTGTTACGTAGAGGTTTACGGACCATTTGGCGGCCCATTCTACGGTTCTGGCTAAGATTTTGGGGGGCCTCGACGCCGCATCAATATCGCGACAGACCATTCATGAGAATTTGGCCGATATCTTATCGTGGCAAAGCACTGTTCGCGAGAAACTAAAGAGAGACGATCCATGACCGTACTTGTTACCGGCGGCGCAGGGTACATTGGCAGCCATATGGTTCATCGGCTGTGTGACGCAGGTGAAACTGTTGTTGTGCTCGACAACCTGACGACCGGCTTTGACTGGGCGCTGCCGGCCGCCGCACAGTTGATCCAAGGCGACGTCGGTGACGAAGAACTCGTCTGCCAGATAATCCGCGAGCACGGCGTTGGCGCGATTGTCCACTTTGCGGGCTCGATTGTTGTGCCTGAATCAGTTGCCGATCCTCTCGGTTACTACCTCAACAACACCGTCAAATCGCGCACACTGATCGCAGCAGCCGTTGCCGAAAACGTCAAACATTTCATTTTCTCGTCGACAGCTGCCGTCTATGGCGCGCCCGAGACCATGCCTGTCACCGAGACAACACCGCAGCTGCCGGTTTCGCCTTATGGCTCATCAAAGCTGATGACCGAAACCATGCTGCGCGACACCGCGTTTGCACACGACTTCCGCTACGTCGCACTGCGCTATTTCAATGTGGCCGGCGCCGATCCGCAAGGTCGCACCGGCCAATCGACCAAGGGCGCAACGCACTTGATCAAAGTTGCTTGCGAAGCCGCTAAAGGCAAACGTTCGCATATGGATGTATTTGGCACAGACTACGACACAGCTGACGGCACCTGCGTACGTGACTACATCCACGTCAGCGATCTGGTCAAAGCCCACAGCGATGCACTTGCCTATCTGCGCGACGGTGGCGATGCGATCATTATGAATTGCGGTTATTCCCGGGGCTTCTCCGTTCTCGAAGTGCTCGACTCGGTCAAACGCGTTTCAGGCGTTGATTTCGAAGTGCGCCTTTCCGATCGCCGGCCTGGCGACCCGCCACAGATCGTTGCCGCATCCGACTTGGTGCGCTCAACGCTCAATTGGCAGCCGGATCACGAAGATCTCGACACCATCGTGCGTCATGCACTCGACTGGGAAGCCGCACTTGCCAAGCGCAACAGATAGATTTGCCACCCGTTCGGCATGATCTCACCAACCGCCTGGATAATGCCCTATTACTGAACGCCATTCCTTGTTAGCTTCAACCTGATGCGAAGAAGTATCGGGAGGGGTTCAGGGATGCGTCGCATGGGCAGAATTCTGCTGATCGCCGTCTTGCTCGCAATGGCACTCCCCCACCGAACCGGGATCGCGGCGCAACGACCCGATTTCGCAGCATGGCAACAACAACTGTGGCCGGATGCGCAACGATTCGGAATAGGCAAGGCAACGTTCGATCAGGCCTTCAAGGGCCTCACCCCCGATGACACGCTGCCGGATCTGATCAAGCCTTCTGATGCCAAGACCAAAGCGCCGGGCCAAGCCGAATTCACGCGGCCACCGCAAGACTATGTCAAAGAGAAGTGGATTGGCCGCCTCGTCACAACCGGTCGTCAGCTTGCCGTTAAACACAAGGCGACGCTTGCTGCGATCGAACAGAAATTCGGTGTGCCAGCGCACGTGGTGCTCGCAATCTGGGGACGTGAAACTGCTTTTGGCGGTTATCGCCTGAGCCATGACGCGATACGTGCCCTGGCCACTCAGGCCTATATGGGCCGCCGCCCCGACATGTTCCGCCAGGAATTGCTCTATGCATTAAAGATGCTCGAAGACGGCGTCGTGACGCGTGAGAAATTTCGCGCGTCTTGGGCCGGTGCATTTGGGCTCACACAGTTTATGCCGTCTGAATACGAGGCACTTGCGGTTGATCTCGATGGCGACGGCCGTAAAGACGTGTGGTCCGTGCCGGATGCGCTGGCTTCCGCCGCCAATCAACTTCGGCAAAAAGGCTGGCAGTCCGGCATGAGTTGGGGTTACGAGGTTAAGCTACCGGCGAGCGTCACCTGCGCAGAAGATGGCCCCAAGCACACTCAGCCAATGGCCGCATGGCATAAACGCGGTGTCCGCCGCGTCGCGCAGAGAAAATTCAGCCAGGAGCTGCTCAGCCAGGACGCATTTCTGTTTGCTCCAGGCGGCGGCATGGGACCGGCATTTCTGGCAACAGAGAACTTTCTCGTCTTCAAGCGTTACAATACGTCTGACTTGTATGCGCTTTTCGTTGGTCATCTCGCTGACCGCATTGCCGGTGGTGGTGGCTTTGTCCGCGGCTGGGATGGCATCAAACAACTGCCAAACAAGCAAATCGCCGAAATTCAGTCCGTGCTCAAACAGGAAGGCTTTGCGATTAGCATCGTTGACGGTTTCATCGGGCCAAATACACGCAGCCAGATCGGGCTTTTCCAGTTGCGCGAAAAGCTCACCGTTGATTGCTGGCCATCCGCCGCGTTGCTCGCCCTGATGCGCCCCAAAAGCACCGTTACAAAGCAATCAGAACCAGCCCAGTGAGCGTCGGAACGAGAGAAATCGGCGAGGGATCCCCACTATTGTGGCGAAGCAGCACCTCGACATCGAGCCTCTCTCTTGTTGCCTGTCGTCAATCCAGGTATTTAGAGCGTCGAGCCTATAACGAGCTTACAATCAGCGAAATGGAAACCGCGCACTTGAATACGCCAGCTGATAGCTTCTGGTCTCGATACTGGCTCGTGAGGTTTTCTCAAGCCGGGCTGCTAAGACTTGTTCTGTCGGCGCTGTTGAGCCTGTCGTTCGGATCTCATGCCTGGGCGCAAGGCGGCGATCTGCGCAGCGGCGGCCTCAATCCGTTTCCGAAAAACGACATCTACCGGCTCCATATCGTTGGAGACTGGCTGATGGACGGCTTCAAATCAGCCCTACGCAATTCACTCGCATCGGCGCCACGCATTCAGCTCCAAGGTGGCAAGATTCAGCTGCAGTCCTTGCGCCGCTCAAACTGGGACGTGCCGGTCGCAGCAATCCGCGAGCGTGCCAAGAGCAACGATATCGACATTGCCGTTGTCATGTTTGGTGTCACCGAGACAGGCTCGCTGTACCGACCGGGCCGAAAGCGCAAACGCTTCGGAAGCGAGGCATGGCTCAAGCAGTACGCAGCCCGCGTTGACAGCGTCATGAAGGCACTCAAAGCCAGCAAGGGCATGGTTTACTGGCTCGGGCTTCCGATTGTTGCGCGCCGCGATCACAGTGAGAGCTTCCAGCTAATCAACACGCTGGTGCGGGAGCGCGCTTATGCAAATGGCGTCACGTTCATCGATGTTTATTCGAGGTTCCAGGACGAGAACGGTGGCTTTAATCGTTACGGGCCTGACCTGGATGGTGCCATCAAACTGATGCGCGCCAAAGACGGCGTCTATTTCACCGGCACTGGCTATGCTAAAATCGCTCATTTGCTGATGCAAACGATCCGCCGCGACCTCAATCTCGTGAAATCTCAACGGTAGGTGACGCTCGCCGGTTCCGAAGTCGAACAAAATTCGATACGGCGCGCTAAACAGGCAGCTGCCGCACGCCGCAGGCCGACAACGGCAAGCCCAATCAAAAAAGCTGATGGTACGCCCCGCCAACGCACGCCGGTCAGTGGCGGCAAGTTTGGTGCTCAGAAAGCCGACAATGGCAGCTTCATCTATCAAACCCGCATCAACAACAAAGCGACCAAAATCACGCTAAAGTTGCCCCGGCCAGCTCTTTCCGCAGCTGTCATAACCCTTGTCACGCGCAATCAATCGAAAAACAAACCCGCCCATTTTGGTGATAACGCGGTACAGGTAGCGGACGGCGGCATCCCATTGCTGAGCACCGTTACGCCAGCTGATCGAAGTGCGTTGGCGCTGCGCAAGCGACGCTTGTCACCGACGCAATCGGTCTTCTTCAAGGTTTGGGGTAAAGGCGAGCGGCTCGATCCGAAACCGGGTCGTGCTGACGATTTTCAATGGCCACGCCCCGAGCCAAAACCGGTTATTCACGTCCGCGCCGAATCGACGACACCTGGCACGAGAAGGCGGCTCCTCGCACGGCGACGCGATCCCAATTTGCCACCATTACCCGAACAGCATCCATTTCGTTGAGCACTGCCTGTAAAGGTTGAACAGTGGATCTGTCGCCAGATCGCCACACGAATCATCGTAACGTCGCGTCTCCTCAAACTGGAGCGTGCAGATGTCCCAGCGCCCTCAAAAGGCCCCTTACCTAACCAAATCGAGCTATGTGCGCGGCACAGAATGCGATCGCCTGCTTTGGCTGAGTTGGCACCAGCGGCAGCCGTATGAAGAGCCAGCGCCTGGCTCTCCGGCCGCCACCGGCATCGACATTGGCAACCAGGCACACCGGCTGTTTCCACGTGGCGTGCTGGTTGATCATCAACCGTGGGAACATGACGAGGCTGTCGCGCACACACAGCAGCTGATGTCTGATCCAGCCGTTCCGGCGATATTCGAAGCGGCTTACGAACACGCAGGTGTCCGAATTCGCGCCGATGTCGTCGAGCGCTTGTCCGATGGACGCTGGCGGTTGTGCGAGGTTAAATCCGCGTCACGCGTCAAAGCTCGCTATGTCGACGATGCAGCCGTCCAAGCATTTGTGATGGAGCAGAGCGGTATCAAGCTCGCGTCGGTTGAACTCGTCCATGTCAACACCAGTTACGTCTATGCAGGCGATGGCACCGACTGGCCGCAGTATTTCAAGCGATCCGACATCACGGATCAGGTCGCAGCAGCCAAGCCAGATATCGAAGCGACGGTTCGCCAGCAGATGGAGCTCCTTCACCAAACGCAGGAGCCCGCGATAAAGCCTGGGCCGCATTGCCCAGCTGGTTGCGATTACTGGGACCATTGCACTGCAGACAAGCCAACGGACTGGGTCTTCAATCTGCCGCGTCTCTCGCAAAAGAAGTTCGACGCTCTCGAAGCCGCCAACATCGAACGCATTGCCAACATCCCGGAAGACTTTGATCTCACCGCCCATCAAGATCGCATGCGTGACGTCATCGCCAACGGCAAACCGTACATTTCCAAACAGCTTGCACATGATATCGCAGCACTGGAGGGGCCTGTCGCTTATCTTGATTTCGAAGCGATGAACCCTGCCATTCCGATTTACGTTGGCACGCGGCCCTATCAGCGCACACCATTTCAATGGTCCCTGCACCGAGACGACGGAACTGGCAATCTTTCGCATGACGATTTTCTTGGTGATCCAGCTGGCGACCCACGCGAAGCCTTCGTCACATCGCTGATTGCAGCTTTGGCCAATGATGACCAGGAGCCAATTGTCGTTTACTCAGCCTATGAAAAGGGCGTCCTGCGTGAGATGTCAGAACTGTTCCCCGATCATGCCGACGCTCTTGAGCGGATCATCGCCCGCCTTGCGGATCTCTATGTCATCGTGCGCAACAACCTGTATCTTGAGAGCTTTGCCGGTTCCTATTCGATCAAGATGGTCGGCAAGGCCTTAGCACCGGACTTTTCCTACGACGGTTTGGAACATGTCGCTGATGGTGCGCAAGCAGCTGCCGCATATCAGCGCCTGGCAAACGCCAAAGCACCCGATGATGAAGCGAGCGAATTGCGTGCAGCTTTGCTCGCGTATTGCCGTCTTGATACGCTCGCCATGGTCAAGGCACATCGTGGCTTACGTGATATCGCAGTCCAGCGTTAGAGCGTCGAGCCGCGATTTGAGCACTTCCCAGAACCAAAGTAACGTGCTTGTTCGCACTACAGCATGTCGCGTTTTAGCGAATTCACAATGCGCCATAAAACGCCCAGCCTTCGGGCGATTTATGGATCCAATCAAACGCGACGTGCTTTAAAAGTGTTGTTCCAGACGGGAGGCCTTCATGCGCCTGCTTATCATCGTTGTTAGCATATTATGGTCATTCAACCCGTCTCTCGCGCAACCAACGACCGGCCAGTCTTCTCAGAAACCAGCCGCCAAAAAAGGCTCCTCGACGAATTGAGTGGGTGGATCAGGTGTTTTTGGGTGGTCGGTTTTCTGCTTAATCCTGTTGGCAGAGCATTCCCCGTCGATGTGACGGGCGGCGGTCAAGGACGCGCTCTATAGCGCGCCCGCGAGGGCTTG
>CAJQQK010000227.1 GCA_905480435.1 uncultured Hyphomicrobiaceae bacterium
CTACGTGTGGCTCTACAATCAGCAGCTTCCTCAATCAGCCTTGGGCAGTAAGACGCCCTTGCAGACGATGAAAGAATGGCACAAAATCAAACCAGAGCTGTTCTGGAAACAGCCAAACTACCTTCCGGGATGTGACACGTAGGCTTCACTAACTGACTCTGAATGAAGGACACGGGCCAGATTGAATCGCATGTCACGAGGGCGATAGATCTTTCCGTAATAGAGATCTCCGAGCCAATGAAACCAGCTTGATGGCCTTTCTGGTTTGGCCGATAGCAGCCACTCAACCAGCAATCGATTGTCTGCTTGGGCAACATCGTAATGCGCCGTGACAACGTTTAGGTTATCAAAACCCTCTACTTTTCTGGCCATCTTGAAAAGGTCATTTGGCTCCAATTCGCCGCCGATAAGCGCGGTCGCAACGGAGTCCTCGTTTGCGTTTGGCTGCCAACCTTTGCCGGCAAAGGCCATGGACGACAACGACCCTTGAAAATCGAGATCAATTAGAAGTACGCGCACACCATGTTTTCTTGCCAGGCACGCAGCAATATTGGCAGCAATGGTCGTTTTCCCGACACCACCTTTGTAGTTCGCAACACTCAGAATTTTGCTGGCTTGAATGCCGCGCACGTAATGGTCCGGACAGTCAATTGGCTCCATCAGCCAAGGACCTTTTCCTTCAATCGCGCCGCCAGGCCCGGGCACTTTACCGACGGCTCTTTTGGCCCGTTTGCGGGTCTGGAAGAAGACCCAGGACACCTTTGCCCACCGCAACATCAGTCTGAAAATAGGATAGACGACCAACAGCAAAAACGTGCCAATGACTATCGACAAACCGTATTTCACCAAAAATTCGAATATTTTCTCAATAACTACCGAATTGTCGAACACCGCTACCCCACACTACGATCTACCAAAATATATGGGGCAGTCTATATAGTCTCCAATCTGCTGCAACGACTATCCGCATGAGATGGGCAGAAGGCGATGCTGCCATCCTCTCTTGCGCACGCGGCGCAATGGGCACCGGGGGGACGACGCCTTTGGGGAGGGCGAGGGCTGGTTATTGTGCTCGCGGAAGCGACTAGGCTTCGTGCCTAGTCGAGGTTTTTGACTTTGAAGTTTAGGCCGCCGCGGGGGGTGAGGGTGACGGTGGCGCTGATGCTGGGGACGCCTTCGCCGACGTACTCGGGCTTGAAACGGCGCAGCAAAATTGAGAGCGCGAGCGTGTTTTCGACCTGGCTCATGGCGCCGCCGATGCACGAACGACGACCGCCGCCAAATGGTATATAAGTGTATTTCTGGCGCTTCTTGGCGGCATCGCCCATCCAGCGTTCAGGACGGAATTCTTCAGGCTCGTCCCAGAAACGTGGGTCGTGATGGGCGCCGTAGGCGAACATGACGACGCGGTCGCCGGGTTTAACTTCCTTGCCGCCGATTTCGTCGGCTTCGACGGCGACCCGAATGAGGCCCCAGATCGGCGGATAAAGCCGCATTGTTTCCTGGATGACAGCACGGGTGTAGACGAGCTTTGAATAGTCAGCGGCAGTTGGATCGCGATCGCCGATGACTTCTTCACCTTCGCGGCGAATGCGGTCAGCGGCTGCGGGGTCAACTGATGTCAGATACATCGCCCAGGCGAGCGTCAGTGCCGTCGTCTCGGTGCCAGCCCAAAGATATTGTTTGAACTCGTCTTCGGCTTGCTGCTTGTCGAACTCCGGAATGCTTTCATCGGCGACAGCTGCTTCGATCATCTTGAGCAGCGTCTTTTCGCGGTGCTCGCGCGGCTCGGCATTGAGGACCAGATCGGGCACTTCCCACCAGGTTTCCATGGCCTTGGCGGCGCTGGCGTCGGTGACCTCGAAATCGTCGTCGGCGTTCTTTTTGAGGCGGATCGACTTGTGGTTGGTGACGTCGGTGTACGTTTTAACGCACTTGAAGATGAAATGCGGGTTGAACGGCATGTCACGGTCGAACAGGGCTTTGCAGATCATGTCGGCTGCGAGGGTCCAGGTCTGCTCGACCATCTCGAACTCTTCGCCGGATTCTGCGAGTTTCTCCCAGCGCGCCATCTTCTCGTTGATGGCCTGGACGAAGTACGGCACGTAGTCGTCGAACATCGCGGGGTGGAAGGCTGGCTGCTGCGGCATGCGGATTTTTTGCCAGAGCGCGCCATCATGCGTGATCATGGACTTGCCGAAAACCGGGCGCAGGCCGTCGAAATATTTTTCGTAGTTGTTCGCGTTGGAAACCAGGACGTGTTTGAAATTGTCCGGCTCGGACAGCAGCAGGATGCGCTGGTTGCCCATGTTGATCGAGATCGCGCCGCCGTATTTCTGGCTCATGCGCATCAGCACGGCCATCGGATTGTCATCGCTTTTGAGAAGCGGCGAGAGCTTAAACCAGATCGAGGATTCGTCGCCGAGACCTTCAGCGTGGGATGCAGTCGCGGCGGTATTTGCGGTTGCGGCGGGTGTTGTTGCCGTCATGGTATCCATTCTCTCTAGCTCAAGGCTGACTGCCATGTGCCGCAATTACCGCGCCAAGCTTTGCACAAGGCTTACTAACGGTGAATTTCTGGTCAGATATGGTTAAGCGGCACTTAAATCAGTGGCGGACCCTCAAAGCACATATGGCGAGGAAGTAGGGTGTTACTAGAGCGAGTCAAGGTTAAGTGGAATCGCATTTGAACTCTGATGGCCGCTCTAGATTTTTCTCTCTCACGGCTATTCCTTCCTTCGGTCGGGCCTGCAAGGGCGCGGCGCAACGCGCCGGGTCGCATGCGCTCCCTATGAGGGTTTCCGTTTAAATCAGACACTCTAGCCCCCGTGTCCATGACCTGAATCAATTGCTGACCGATAGTCAATCGTAACCCGAGCAGGCCTCAGCCCAAAATATCGTGCAACTGACGATTATGCGGGGGAAATCAAGCAATTGCTGTGACTGGATGTCCCATACCGTGCCGTGGCTGCAGTCCCGAATGTGACTTTAGCGGCTGCGACCCAATTGAGCGCCATTGGGTAGATCTTGTGTTCGGCCGTCAGCACACGGGCTGCGAGGGTATCGGATGTGTCGTCAGGTTCGACCGGCACTGCTGCTTGGGCGATGATTGGGCCGACATCCATCTCGGCTGTCACGAAATGAACCGTGCAACCGGCAATCTTGACGCCAGCTTCAATGGCGCGCTGGTGGGTGTTGAGGCCGGGAAAGAGCGGCAACAGGCTTGGGTGAACGTTGATCATGCGGCCTTGCCATTGAGCGACGAAGACTGGTGTCAGGATGCGCATGAAGCCAGCCAGGGCGACGAGGTCGATTTGGGCATTGTTCAACGCATTATTGAGGTGGGCATCGAACGCAGCGCGGTCGGGGAAGATCTTGTGGTCGAGGGCCAGTGTGGCGATGCCGTTGTCGGCTGCCCATTTGAGGCCGGCAGCATCAGGGCGATTGGCGACAACCAGTGCGATTTCGGCTGGATAGTCGGGTGCTCGGGCCGCTTCGGCGAGCGCCTGCATGTTGGAGCCACGGCCGGAAATCAGAGCTGCGACGCGCTTTTTTGGGGGCGTCGAGGTCATACGATGCCTAAGTCGCCAGAAAGCGTGACGCTTGGTGCGCCGTCGCCTGCCACGAGCTCGCCGATTATGCAGGCAGCTTCGCCGGCGTCGTTCAGAGTTGCCAGGATGTCGGGCGCGGCAGCTTTGTCGACGACAACGACCATGCCGATGCCGCAGTTGAAGGTGCGCGTCATCTCGGTCGTATCGAGACCGGCTTGTTGTTGCAGCCAGCCGAACACGGGCGGGGCCTTGAAGGTTGCGAGATCGATCTGGGCGTTGATGCCATCTGGCAGGACGCGCGGGATGTTTTCGAGCAGGCCGCCGCCGGTGATATGGGCGAGCGCTTTGATGCCCGCAGAGGCGCGGATCGCGGCGAGCAGCGGTTTCACGTAGATGCGGGTTGGCTCCAGCAAGGCGGCTGCCAGGGTCGTGCCTGGCTGGAAGGGTGCGTCGGTGTCCCAGGCGAGGCCGGCGTTTTCGACCAGGCGGCGCACAAGTGAGTAGCCGTTGGAATGGACGCCGGAGGATGCAAGACCGATTAAGACGTCGCCAGCTGCGATATCGGTGCGCGGTAGGAGTTCGCCGCGTTCGGCTGCGCCGACCGAGAAACCAGCAAGATCATAGTCGCCGCCGCTGTACATGCCGGGCATTTCAGCGGTTTCGCCGCCTATAAGCGCGCAACCGGCGAGTTGGCAGCCTACGCTGATGCCTTCAATGACGGATGTTGCGACTTCGTTGTCCAGTTTTGAGCAGGCGAAATAGTCGAGGAAAAACAAAGGCTCGGCACCTTGCACGATGAGATCGTTGACGCACATGGCGACCAAGTCGATGCCAATTGTGCGGTGCTGGCCAGTTTCAATGGCGATCTTGAGTTTGGTGCCGACGCCGTCGTTGGCGGCAACCAAGATCGGATCTGAGAAGCCCGCTGCTTTCAGGTCAAAAAGGCCGCCGAAGCCGCCGATATCAGCATCGGCGCCCGGCCTGCGGGTTGCGCGGACAAACGGTTTGATGGCTTTGACCAGCGCATTGCCGGCATCTATGTCAACGCCTGCGTCTTTGTAGGTAACTGGCGCGCCAGTTTTTGGTCCGCTTGGTCCTGATGACGGCATCTCAGTGTCTCCGTTGTGGAGAAGCATCGCCGCGCCACATATTCATTCGAACTGGTTGTCTTTCCTACTAGGTTGGAAAGCATCTGGCTGTCACACGTTTGACGCAGCCATCAACAGGTTCGGCCACAGGGGGCTGCCGGTGCCATTGACCGCAGCCCATTTTCGCCCCAATAGCCGGTATGAGTTGCCGCCTCGTAGCAGATCTTGGCGTGGCACGGCAATATGACGAGATCCACTGTCGGAGCCGCTCGCCAGTCACTGGGGCCGCCGATCGGGCCGAATGGAGAAGTGCTAGTGCTTTCGAAATCTCTGATTCGAGCTAAGTGGCTTCGCACCGTATGGTTTGCCGGGATGCTGCTGAGTGCCATGATCGCAATGGGCGGTGCCGGCCATGCGCAATCTGGTGAGAAGATTTTTACTATTGCCAAGTATCCGGTTGATGCGACCGGTACCAATGCCGTCGCTGCCAAACGCCAAGCAACCGCGCAGGGGCGCCGATCGGCGTTTCGCTCATTGCTGAAACGATTGGTGCCATCATCGGCCTACAGTCAGATCGAGCAACTGAAGAAACTCGACCCAAATCCATATATCGGCAGTATCCGGGTGCGGTCCGAGGAAAACTCGTCAACCCGTTACATCGCAACGCTGGACTTCTCGTTCGTGCCAGAGGCTGTGCGAACGCTGCTCGGCCAACACGGCGTCAGCTATATTGACCAGTCCGCGCCGCCGACGGGGTTGATGCTGCTCTACAGCGCGCCAAAGGCTGGCGGCAAACGAGCCATGAATGGCAGCAAGGGCAGCGCCTCATGGCGCAGTGTCTGGAGTGACCTCGACCTTACCAATTCACTCACACCGCTGAAACTGTTGCGGACGGCCGGCAGCCTTGATCCAAATACCGCAGGCGCGCTGCTCGCAGCTGATCCGGCCGCGATTGGAGAACTCGCGGCACGCCAGCAGATGGCGCAGATTATCATCGCTGAAGCGAAGCCGGTTCCGGCATCGAATGAGTTGCACATAACATTGGCTGGGCAGGATGCAGCCGGCCGCTTTGCTGTGACGACGCGCTACCGGTTGGATGACGATTTTGTTTACTCGCTCGAACTTGCCGCGGTGATTGCGCAAGGCGTTATCGAAAGCCGCTGGAAGACACATATGACGGCTGGCGGCGGAACGAGTAGCGCCTCAGGTGGCGCACTCGCACCGCTGCAGGTGCTGGCCGAATTCAGTAATCTTGGCCAATGGCAACGCCAGCAACAGGTTCTCTCGAGCACACCTGGCGTTCGCAATATGCAGGTTGGCAGTCTTTCCGGACGCAGCGCCAGTATCGCACTCAGCTTTCCGGGAGGTGGCGACGCGTTGCGCGGCGCCCTGGTGCCACGCGGCCTGACCCTCGAGAGCATCAATGGTTTTTGGATCTTGAGATAGAGTGCTGCTGGAGAGATGCGTGGCTCTATTTATGATCGTGATGGGTCCAGTGATAAGCACACTGCTGTCCGGTTCAGGTAGTCAGCATCGCGGTTAGCAAGGCTGTGCTCCACCAGCGAGCGTGAAAGGTCCCGGCTCGCGCGGCGGGGAAGGGACTGTGTGGTACGGCTGCGAGTTGGCCGCCGCTTGGCCGGGAACGCTAGGCGTTATGTGGTACAGTTTACTGCCAAACAACTTCTACCGCACACCAGTGTGACACGCACCGGGATGACACTTCCGGGTGTGTCAACGGCGCCCGCAAGCGCATCGTATCGACGGCCCATTGAACGCGGGCCTGTTGAATACGGGGACGGTTGCGTTCAAAGACCTTTGCGGCTTTGACCAGCGGTGACGACGCGGCCTAAGGTCGGCCGATCGAGTCCCGCAACGGACAATTGTTGGGCGATCGATAAATTTTTGCGTGCGCCTGCTTGCTGCAACGCGCCGGGTACAGGGTTTGTTATGGCGGAAACGCGTGCGCGGCAAAAGCAAGCTTTGTTCTGGCTTGCCGTCGGAATTGCATTTGTGTTGGCGATCCTGCTGCTGCAAGCGATTTTGCTGCCGTTTGTTGCCGGATTGGTGCTGGCTTACGCACTTGACCCACTTGTCGAGCGCCTGGAGAAATGGGGGCTCGGGCGATTGCTTGCGTCCAGCCTGATTGTCTTGCTGTTGCTTGTCGTATTGGTTTTGGTGCTCGTTTTTCTGGTGCCGTTGCTGCTCACGCAGGCGCAGCAGTTCATCTCTTCGGTTCCAGCTGAAATAGAGCGGATCGTGCCGCAGTTGCAGGCGTGGGCGCGCAACATGCTTGGCCCGCGCTTCGAAGAGGTCAGCACGGCGATCGATCAGGCACTGGTGCGTTCTTCGGCAAACTGGACGGGCTATGCCGGTGTTGTTTTGCAGTCGATTGTGAACCGCGGCGGTGCGCTGCTGGACCTGCTCTCCATTCTGTTCATCACGCCGATCGTGGTGTTCTATTGGCTTGTTGACTGGCCGACGATGCTGAAGAAACTCGGTGATCTGCTGCCACGCGACCACGAGACAACGCTGCGGCGGCTGGCCGGCGATGTTAATCTGGCGGTTGCCGCGTTCATTCGCGGCCAGGGTGTCGTGTGTTTGTCGCTTGGCACGCTCTACACGATCGGGCTCAGTCTGATCGGGCTCGATTACGGCCTGCTGATTGGCATCGCAACCGGCGTGATGTCATTTGTGCCGGTGGTTGGCACGGTGTTGGGGCTGGTGACGGCTTCGATCGTTGCCGTCATGCAAGGTTGGCCTGATCTATCGTTATTGGCGATGGTTGTTGCGATTTTTGTCGCCGGGCAGGCGCTCGATTCAGGCTTTCTGTCACCACGCATTGTCGGGCCGGCGATTGGCCTGCATCCGGTCGCGCTGATATTTGCGCTGATTGTGTTTAGCTATCTGTTCGGCTTCGTCGGTGTGCTGGTTGCGGTGCCGGTGTCGGCTGCAATTGCAGTAATGGTGCGCTTCGGACTTGAACTCTATCTCAACAGTCCGATCTACAAAGGCAGTGGCACGGGAACGAAACCGACAGCTAAAACAGTCCAGCGGTCCGAAAAATCATGACCGCGCAACAGATGACACGATCCGACATGCCCGATCCGCAGCAATTGGTATTTGACCTGCCGCATCTTGACGCGTTCGAAGCGGAGGATTTTCTGCTGAGCTCATGCAATCAATCGGCAGCCGATATGATCGATCGCTGGCCGGATTGGCCGGCGCATGCCGTGATAATCTGTGGAGCGGCCGGGAGCGGCAAGTCACATCTGGTGAGTGTCTGGCGACGGCGCAGCGAAGCGCACGTGGTCGCGATGGCGGATGTGACGACGGCAACCGTCGCGCAGTTCCAAGAGACCGGACGGTTGGCGATTGAAGATATCGTGGCCGGTGGTGATCCCGAACCGGAGCGGCTGGTGTTTCATCTGCTCAATCAGGCACGGGAGACGAAGGGTCAGATCCTGATCACGACCCGGCAGCCACCGGGAGAGCTGAATATTGCGTTGCCGGATTTGCGCTCGCGCCTGCGGGCACTGCCGGTTGCCGAAATCCTACCGATTGACGATGCGCTGCTCTCGGGGCTGCTGGTCAAGTTGTTCTCGGATCGTCAATTAGCCATCGATCCTGGCGTGATAAAATATTTGATGCGGCACATGGAGCGCTCAGCTGAAGCTGCCCGCGAGATTGTCGAGCGGATCGATCATCTGGCGCTTGCCACACATCGCAAGGTAACACGGGCGCTGGCGGCTGATGCGCTGAAGTGAGTTCACACTCTTAACCGCGATTATTGGCCGTGTATTTCCAGGCTGTTGGTTGGGGCCTGCCCACGATCCGTCATGCCGTAATCTCGGATCACGCCGGCGACGCGGAGACGGTAATCGGTAAAAATACCGCTACGGCCAGCGGACTGGGCCTTGCGATGAGCCTGCAGTGCACGCCAGTCGGCGACGGCTTGCTCGTCGCGGAAGAACGATAGCGACAGGATTTTGCCTTCATCAGTCAGGCTTTGAAATCGCTCGACGGAGATGAAGCCGTCGATCTGCTCCAAGAGCGGGCGCAAACCGGCTGCGATTTCGAGATATTCCTGTTTCCTATCCGGGTGCGGTGTGACTTCAAAAATGATCGCGATCATGGGCTCGGTTACCTGTGGTTAATGATTTTTGATATTTGCAGGCATGATTTGTAGGCATGGCCCCCAATACTGCGGCGAGGCTGATGGATATTCAACGTCGTTAACGGCTTAGTCAGAGATTTGCCACCAACCCGGCTGCAAGGCGGGGGACTGCGCTGTCGCCGTTCTGTCATGGTAGCGATTTAGAAGGCCTATTGGGCTATGTTGCCGTATTGTGGGCCGTGTTTTCAACCGTTTGCCAACTATCTATTGCCGCCTGCAATCACCCTAGCACCGGAGCCTCAATGTCGTCGAAAGCTGCAAAAGCGTCCGCAAATAAAGTTGCGAAAGACGACGCGGCACCCGCTATCACAGCTGCCGGTGAGCGCTACTACAATCGCGAGCTGTCGTGGCTCCAGTTCAATAAGCGCGTGTTGGCGGAAGCGAGAGACACAGCGAACCCGGTGCTTGAGCGGCTGAGATTTCTCTCTATTGCGGCCTCGAACCTGGACGAATTCTTTATGGTGCGGGCCGCTGGCCTGATCGGTCAGCAAAAGGCCGGTGTTGGTGGCCGCAGCATCGATGGTCTGACGCCGGTGCTGCAATTGCGCCGCATCCATGCTTTTGCCGCCGAACTTGCCAATGACAAACTCACCTGCTGGCGTACGCTGCGCAAAGAATTGAAGACGATATCGATCGATTTGATTGAGGAAGACGAACTTTCAGATCTCGACATAACCTGGCTGCGAGCTGAATTTCTGGCCAAGATGTTTGCCATTCTGACGCCGCTGAATATCGATCCGGCGCATCCGTTTCCGTTCATACACAATAAAGGCCTGACGCTGGCTGTTTCGATGAAGCAACCACGGGGCGAGCAGATGAACGGCCTGATCCCGATCCCGCCGCAACTGCCGCGCTTTGTGCGCCTGCCCGATACGCATAACAAAGGCCGTCGCCGGTTCGTCAGCATCGAGACCGTCGTCGGGTTGTGCCTCGATGAACTCTATCCGTCGCTGGAAGATGTCAGGCCGCTTGGTAGTTTTCGTGTGCTGCGCGACAGCGATATCGAATATGAGGAAGAAGCGGAAGATCTCACGATCGCGTATGAGGCGCTGCTCCGGCGGCGGCGGCGTGGTGATGTGATCCGGCTTGAAGTGGAAGAGAAGATGCCGGCAGAGCTGCGCCGGTATGTGATGGACCAGCTCGAAGTTTCCGACGACCTGGTTTACGTCAAAGATGGTCTACTTGGCCTCTCCGACATCTCGCGGATCATCGTTGATGATATGCCCGAGCATCTGTTCGAGCGTTTTACGCCGCGCACACCTGAGCGCGTTGAAGACCACTCGGGCGATGTCTTCGCGACGATCCGTAATAAGGATTTCATCGTCCATCACCCTTACGAGTCATTTGAGGTGGTGCTGCGTTACCTGCGCCAGGCCGTGTCCGACCCGAACGTGATGGCGATCAAATGGACGCTCTATCGCACCAGTGCCGAGAACAGTCCGATCGTCGAGGCACTGAAGGAGGCCGCCGAATTCGGTAAGTCCGTTACCGCCGTGATCGAGCTTAAGGCGCGCTTCGATGAGACGACAAATATTCAGCTGGCGCGTGATATGGAAAAATCCGGCGTGCATGTGGTGTTCGGCTTCCAGCAGTTGAAAACGCACGCCAAGCTTGGTCTTGTGGTGCGCCGCGAAGGGGACGCCATCGGGACCTACTGTCATATCGGGACCGGCAACTATCACCCGCAGACGGCGCGTATCTATACCGATCTTTCGTATTTTACGAACGACCCGACGATCGGCAACGATGTCATGCGAATTTTCAATTATGTGACCGGTTATGGCCGACCAACCAACTTGGCGGAGCTTGCCGCCAGCCCCGATGGTATTCGCGAACGT
Organism: uncultured Hyphomicrobiaceae bacterium; assembly: GCA_905480435.1. Classification (GTDB taxonomy): domain Bacteria; phylum Pseudomonadota; class Alphaproteobacteria; order Rhizobiales; family Hyphomicrobiaceae; genus CAJQQK01. The sequence goes on from CAJQQK010000227.1 coordinate 10,652, forward strand.
ATAGTGCAGCACATCGACGCCGAGATCGCGCACGCCAAAGCCGGGCGGCCAGCCGCGATCTGGTGGAAACTGAACTCGATCGTTGATCGCGCGATCATCGACAAGCTTTATGAGGCCAGCTCGGCTGGCGTTGAGATCGACCTGATCGTGCGCGGCATCTGTTGCCTGAGGCCAGGCGTTCCGGGCCTCTCGGACAATATTCGCGTGCGTAGCATCATTGGCCGCTTCCTAGAGCACGCCCGAATCTATTGCTTCGGGCAAGGCGCAGAACTGCCGTCACGTGAGGCCGCCGTCTACATCAGCTCGGCTGACATGATGGAGCGCAATCTGGACCGGCGTGTCGAGGTTATGGTGCCGCTGAAGAACCCGACGGTTCATGCGCAGGTGCTTGATCAGATCATGGCGGCTAATCTGAAAGACAACGAACAAAGCTGGATGGGGCTGCCCGATGGTAGCGCCCGGCGTATCACACCAGCACCCGATGAAGAGCTATTCAATGTGCACAAATACTTTATGACGAACCCATCGCTCTCCGGTCGTGGTGAGGCATTGAAGCGGCATAAACCTTCGAAACTCTAGGAGCTGTGGACAGTTAGTGCAGCCATAGAACGATAGCAGCTATTGTTATCATGGACATGTAGTTGCGTGCTGTCTTCTCATACCTTGTCGCGACGCGTCGAAATTGTTTGAGGCGTGAGAAGCAGCACTCGACGAGATGGCGTTCTTTGTAGAGCGCCTGGTCGATTGGATGTTTTATAGATCTGGACGGATTATTTGGAATGACGGCCTGGGCGTCGAGCGCTGCAATAGACGCCCGCAAAGCATCTGAATCATAGGCTGTATCAGCCATCACGATGTTGGCTTCAAGACCATTGAGCAACGCCAGAGCTTGCGGTGCGTCGCCCATTTGCCCCGCCGTCAAGATCATTCGAACGGGATGGCCGAGCCCGCGAACTGCCATGTGGATTTTGGTGCTCAAGCCGCCGCGAGATCTGCCGATCGCCTGATTTTCAGCCCCCCTTTTGCGCCGCTGGCATGCTGGTGAGCGCGCACGATCGTGGCGTCGATAATGAGGTATTCAAAGTCTGGATCATCTGCGAGAACTGCAAACATATTGTCCCAAACACCTTTCTCGCTCCACCGACTGAACCGGCGAAAGACGCTGTTCCAATTGCCAAATTCATCAGGCAGATCGCGCCATGGTGCGCCGGTTCGTACCAGCCAAAGCACAGCTTCGATGAACATCCGATTGTCACGTCCCGTCGAACCGCATTGATCTGGTCGTCCAATGACGCGGTCTGATATCCGATCCCATTGCCGGTCGCTTAAAATCGCTCGATCCAAAACACTCATGGTCGCCTCCTGCTGAAAGCTACCTTGAATCAGTATTCGCAAACTAAGGGAATCCCTAAGAGTCCACAGCTCCTA